>NZ_PSWB01000011.1:0-111277 GCF_002931865.1 Rathayibacter sp. AY1C7
CAAGCGCTTCTGCTCGCACTGCGGCACCGCCGTCGGCCGCGGGCGCGACGGTCGGCGTGGAGGCGGCGGCGCCCTCCTCGGGCGGGAGGCCGCAGACGTTGCAGTAGCCGTCCTCGATCGTTCCGGTGCAGCCGGGAGTCGCGGTGCAGGGGGCGCCGTTCATGGGGTGGCCTTCCGGTGGTGCGCGGGGTCGGGGTGCGGGAGGTCGCGGGTGACGACGTCGTACTGCTCGACCAGGTGACGGGCGAGCGGGACGGAGCAGGGCACCGCGTCGAGGGCGGCGCGCACCTCCTCCTCGGCCGCGACGCCGACGGCGGTGGCAGCGCGGCCGTTGCCCTCGGCCCGCTCCCGCAGCGCCCGGAGGCGGAAGCCCAGGGCGGCCCGTTCGCGCAGCGGCGAGGTGTAGGCGGCCTCGACCGCGTCGAACGCGCGGCCGACGGCGGTGAGCCGGGCGAGGTGCGCGTCGAGCGCCTCGCGGTCGGACGGAGGATCGCCCAGCCGGGAGACGTCGGGCACGGCCAGCCGCGGCGGGTCGGCGATCTCGCGGCGGCAGCGGGCCACGAGCTCGCGCAGCGGCGCCTCGCGGTGCTCGGCCGCCTCCGCCAGCTCGCGCGCCCGACGGCGGTCGCGCTCGAGTCCGCGCCGCTCGGACGCGGCGATGATCAGGTCGCGCTCGAGCCGGGCGGAGTCGCTCTCGAGCTGGCCGAGCGGCCCCGACACGTCGGCTCCCCGGCCCGCCCGCTCGGCGAGCGCGTCGAGGCGGGACCGCAGCACGGCGACCCGCTCCGCCCGCTCGCGGTCGACCGTGCCGCCGCCGTCACGGGTGAGGTCGCGGCAGCGCTCGATCTCGGCGCGCACCCCCACGATCCGTCCGGCGACGTCGGTGCCGCTGGGGTCGAGCTCGAGCCGGGAGCGCAGCTGGCCGACGACCGCGTCGCAGAGGCGCACCGCCTCCACCAGCGAGACCGCGCCGCTCCCGGAGGCGTCGAGACGGCCCCAGATCAGCTGCGACATCCGCTCGCGCGCCACGACGTCGACGCGGCCGGAGTCCCAGACCGCCTCGAGCTCGGCGAGGCGCCGGGTGACGGACTCGCGGAGCGACTGGGCGAGCACCACGTCGGCCGTGTAGTTCTCGGCCTGCGGCGACGCCAGCGCGGCGGCGTCCAGCCGCGAGAGCTCTCGCGTGGTCCGCTGGAGCCAGCGGGTGAGAGCGGCGAGGTACTCGAAGAGCTCGCGCTGCGGCGCGGCCTCCCCCAGCCGGCCCGGAGCGACGGGGGTCCCCTCCGCGAGACCGGTGCTCATCGGCCGTACACCGGGGCCGGCGGCGAGGCCTCGCCGAGGACCCCGAGCCAGCGCTCGTAGATGCTCTGCCAGCGGCCGTCGCTGCGGATGCTCTCGAGCGAGGCGTTGACGAAGCGCACGAAGTCGGGGTCGTCGGCGGGCAGGCCGAGGCCGTAGGGCTCCGAGCTCAGGGCGTCGCCGACGACCTTCGCGTACGGGTCCTGCGCCACGAAGCCCGCGAGGATCGTGTCGTCGCCCGCGATGGCGTCGACCTCTCCTGCCTGGAAGAGGGCGAGGCACTGCGAGTGCGTGGCGGCCTCGACGGCCTCGACCTCCGGGTAGTCGTTCTGCAGGCGGCTGAGCGTCGTGGTGCCGCTGGGCGCGCAGACCCTCTCGCCGTCGAGGTCGCCGATGCCCGTGATCGGGACTCCGTCGGGGTCGTCGGAGACGAGCACCTTGAGGCCGGCGTCGTAGTACTCGGACGAGAAGGCGATCGAGCTCCAGCGATCGCAGGTCATCGTGAGGGTGCGGGCCACCATGTCGACCTGCGGGGCGCCGTCGCCGCCGGTGAGCGCGGGGAGGCGCTGAGCGGAGGTGATCACGACGTAGTCGATGGAGTCGCTGCCGAGGATCGCCCGGGCGACCTCGCGGGCGATGTCGACGTCGAAGCCCTCGATCGCCCCCGTGATCGGGTTGCGGGCGCTCATCAGGAGGGTGTCGGCCGAGACGCCGACGCGCAGGGTCCCGCGCCCGCGGATCTCCGCGAGCCTGGTGCTGTCGGTCACGCCGGTCGGCGCGTAGGAGGTGACCGCCGAGGGCGAGCAGTCCGCCGCGGCAGGAGCGGCGGGAGCGGACGCGCTCGCCGTCGGAGTCGGGGTCGCCGCGGCGAGGGGCGTGCCGAGGTCGTCCGCCCCCGTCGTGCAGCCGGTGAGGGCGAGTGCCGCGGCGGTGGCCAGGGCGAGGGCGGCGGCGCGCAGGCGGTTCATCGGTACTCCTCCAGTCGCTGGGCTATGCCGCGCCAGGCGAACACGGCTCCGGCGAGACCCGCCGCCAGCAGGATCCACGAGACGAGGGTCGCGAACTCCGCACCTCTGTCGAGCGTGGCGGCGGCGGCCAGGGCCTTCTCCTGCACCACGTCGCGGGCGTCGTCGGAGAAGGTGGTGAAGAGGTCGTTCGGCGTGCCGTTCCCGGTGATCGTGGCGACGCGGACGGCCTGGTCCCAGTTCCCGGCGTCGTCCGCCTCCCGGATCTCCTCGTGGAACGACTGCCACTGCCCGAACTCGTCGACGAGCCGTGTCCTCGCCAGCTCGTCCTGCAGGTCGCCCGAGAGCTTCTCCCGGGCGGAGTCGACGGCCTGGGTGTAGCGCTCCTCGAGGGCGGCGCCGGAGCCGCGCTTGATCAGCGTGAAGCTCTCGAGCGACTTGGCGTCGCTCGCGGCGATGAGCGCGTTCGACACGGTGAGCGCCTCGCGGTAGGACTCGACCCGCGCCGTCCCCGCGTCCGCCGCGACCGATCCGTAGGCGAGCGCCCCGCCGACGCCGACGACCAGCAGGAGGGCGGTCCCCGTGGCGAGCGGGCGGTTGAGGTAGCGGTGCGTACGGCGGGCGAGCCAGAGCTGCGCCGCCAGGAGGAGGACCAGCATCACGAGCGAGCCGATCATGAGCAGGACGCTCCAGCGGACGGCGTCGTAGGCGGCCGCGACCCGGTCGGCACCGGAGTCGACGAGTCCGTCGACGTCCTCGAGGATGCCGCCGTCTCCCGAGAGGGCCGTCGACGCCTGGTCGAGATACGCCGAGGCGACGGGGAAGCCCTGCCGGTTGTTGGCCCGCGCCTGCTCGATCAGCCCGCTGTAGGTCGTGATGCTGCTGGCGACCCGGGCGAGGGCCCGGGTGTCCGCCGAGTCGGCTGCCGAGAGCCCGGCGATCGCGGAGGCGGCGCCGGTGAGGCTCGAGACGTACGACGCCCGCAGCTCGGTCGGCTCCAGTCCGCCGACGAGGAAGGTGTTGGCCGCGATCGCGTTGGCGTCCACCAGCAGCGTGCGGACGTTCTGCACTCCGAGCAGCTGCGCCGACTGCTCCCGGGCCGTGGTCGCGGCGCGCGCCTGCATCGCTCCTGCCTGCTGCGCGAACACGCCGAACAGCACGGCCGCCAGCGCCGTCAGGGCGAGCAGGAGGCGCAGGGTGGCCGGAGTGGTCGCGGTCGCGCGGGCCAGCAGCGACGGCCTCCGCTGCGCCGGCCGGTTGGCGACCTGGACGAGGGGCGGCTCGGGGATCCTCTGCGCGGGCGGCGCGGCGGGTGCGGTGCTCAACGGCTCTCCTCCTCGGGGTCGTCGGTGACGGGGACGGCCGCGCCGCTCGGGGCGGCGTCCGCCTGCCCGAAGGCCTCCTCAGAGCCGTCGACCGCGCCCTCGTCGTCGTCGCCGGCTCCGTCCGGGCTGCTCGAGGCTTCGGGGCTCTCCACCACGTCCTCGGGGAGCAGGATGCGCAGCTCGTCGAGCGTCGGCTCCTCCACGTCGCGGAGGCGCCAGGCGTGCCGGGCGATCGCCGCGTCGAGGACGTTGCGGACCCAGCGCCCGTTGCCGAACGCCTCCGTGCGCTGCTGCGCCGAGGCGAGGCCCGCGAACGCGGCGAGCGCCTCCTCCGTCGGCTCGAAGTCCGCGGAGGCGGCGAGGCGGCCGAAGATCGCCGAGAGCTCGTCGTCGGAGTAGTCGGCGAAGTCGATCGTGGTCGAGAAGCGGCTGGCGAGACCCGGGTTCGTGTCGAGGAAGCCCTGCATCGGCCCGGAGTAGCCGGCGACGATCACGACGAGGTCGCCGCGGTGGTCCTCCATGTCCTTCACGAGGGTGGTGACCGCCTCCGCGCCGTACTGGTCGAGCGCGAGCGCGTAGGCCTCGTCGATGAAGAGGACGCCGCCGCGCGCGGAGGCGATCACCTCCGCGGTCTTCGTCGCGGTCTGCCCGAGGTAGCCGGCCACCAGCTCCGATCGGTCGACCTCGACGAGCACGCCCTTCGAGAGGATGCCGAGCGAGCGGTAGATCCGCGAGACCAGCCGCGCCACCGTCGTCTTGCCCGTGCCGGGGTTCCCCGTGAAGACGAGGTGGCGGGTGAGCGTGGGCGTGCTGAGTCCGGCGGCCTGGCGCAGGGTGTCGATCCGGAGCAGCTGCGTCTGCCGCTTGATCTCGCTCTTCACCCGGTCGAGGCCGATCAGCGCGTCGAGCTCGGCGAGCAGGTCGTCGATGGACTCCGGCGGGTCGAGCGGCTCCGGCTCGGAGGCGGGCTCCGCGGCGGGAGCGGCGGCGGGCACCGGCTCGTCCTGTGGACCGTCGTGCTCGGTCCGGCGGAGGCGCTCGAGGATCTCGTCGACCCCGGGCACGCCGGCGGGCAGACCGGTCGGCAGGTCGGCGCTCGCGGCACCGTCCGGCGTCCGGCCGGTAGTGTGCGGTACTCCTCCGCTCGTCGTCGGAGCGGCGCCCCGAGCGCCCGGGACGGCGGAGAGCTGGGCCGCGGCGGTCGCGGAGGCGGAGGCGATGCCGCCGATGCCCGGGTCGCCGAGAGCGCTGGCCGCCGAGACGACCTCGGTCAGGGCGCGGGCGTAGGCGGAGGAGTGGTGAGAGCCCGCGCCGACCAGGGCGGCCAGCTGATCGGTCGGCCCCGACCGCCAGCGCCGGCCGCTCGAGGCGGCGGTGAAGAACGCCTCCAGACCGCCCGTCGCGCCGGTCGCGGCGAGCCAGTCCTGTCCGGCGCCGCGGATCGACTCGGCGACGGCGGCGGCCAGCCGCGCACCCTCGTCGCGGACGGCCGCGGCGTCGAGGCCGGCGGCCGTCCCCGCGAGCACGAGGGCGTCCAGCGCCGGGGCGAGCGCGGTCACGAGGCGCTCGGCGGGGTCAGCGAGCCGGATCCGGACGGCGCTCCCGGCTGCGGAGGCGCGTCGAGACCGCTCGGGGAGAGCGAGGACTCCGTGAACTTCTCGGCCAGGAACTGCCCGTGCGCGATCAGCGCCGAGGCGTCCTGCCGCGAGACGGCGTCCGAGATGCGGTCGAGCGTGCCTCCGAGGAGGTCGAGCTGATCGCAGAGGATCATCAGCGAGGTCTTCCCCCTGTGCACGGCGCGGCGGTCGGCGAAGTCCCTCGGCAGGCGGAGGTAGCCCTCCACCGCCTCGGGGAGGTAGCTGGTCGCGGTCGCGACGACGGTGTGGCCCTGCCGGCTCATCCCGCCGAGGCGGTCGAGACGGGGCACCATCTCGCGGACCGTCTCGTCGATCCGCTGGATGCGTGCCGCGACGATGCCGGGAACCCGGCCCTCCGTCCGCGTGCCGACCCGGTCGAGCGCCGCGAGGATGTCGTCGCTCGTCGGGACGCTCGGCAGAGCGGGCGCGGCCTCCTCCGGCACCGCGGGGGCACCCGTGAACAGTCGGGAGAACCAGCCCATCGGCTAGCGGCCGAGATCGAGCGAGGACGTCGCGTCGATGTCCGAGTTGCTGCGGCGGGCCCGCTCGACGTACTCGCCGGCCTTCGCCGTCTCGGTCTGCAGGACTCCGACGGTCTGGGCCATGCTGTCGAGCGCCTTGATCTTGAAGTCCGAGATCGAGTCCATCGTCTGGTAGATGTTCGCGAACGCGGCCTGCAGCTGCGGCAGCCCGACCGTGGCCGAGGCGGCCTGCGACTGGATCGAGGCCGACTGGTCGGCGAGCATGCGCGAGGTGGCCTCGATCATGTTGGACGTCGTGGTGTTCAGCGCCGTGATCTGATCGAGCACGAGGCGCTGGTTGGCGAGCGCCTGCGCCACGATGACCGCCGTGCGCAGCGCCGAGACGGTCGTGGTCGTCGCCCGGTCGACGCCCTTGATCAGCTCGACGTTGTTCTTGATGACGACGTCGATCGCGAGGTAGCCCTGGATCGACACGGCCAGCTGGGTCAGCAGGTCCTGGTGCTTCTGGCGCGCGTAGAAGAGGACGTCCTCGCGCAGCGCCTTCGCCCGCTCCGGGTCGGTGGCGTCGAGCTCGGCGATCTTCGCCGAGAGCTTCACGTCGAGCCGCTCGGCGACGTAGATGTACTCGTTGAGACGGGTCATCGTCTCCCAGAGGTTCTGCTTCTCGAGGTTCAGGGCCGCGTTGTCCTTCCGCAGCTCGTCCTGCCCGTCGTACAGGGCCTGGATGATCGCGTTCAGGTGCGACTGGGCGCTCTCGTAGCGGCGGAAGTAGTCGGTGATCTTGTTGCCGAACGGGATGAAGCCCAGGATCTTCTTCTGCAGGTTGTCCTCGGACGGGTCCAGATCCTCCACCGTGCGGCGCAGCTCGAGCAGCGTCTTCCCGATGGTCGACCCCTCGGAGAGCCCGCCCTCCTGGAGGGCGCGCACCGGCGTGCTCAGCAGCCGGTTCGACGAGTCGGCGGCCGAGCGGATGTCCGCGTCGCCCATCGTGCGGATGTCGTTGGCCCGCGTCGCGAACTCGGGGCTGCGGGACTCCGTCGCCAGGAGCGTGTCGAGGTAGCCGTCGACCTTCGCCTCGAGGCCGGGCAGGGCGGCTTCGGGCACCTTCGGCGCGATCGACGGCGCCGAGGTGGTCGGCACCGCCGCCACCGGCTCCGGAGGCGTGAGCGAGAGGGCGTTCTGGACGGGCGGCTGCAGGGCCTCGGTCATCGGGATCCTCACCGTTCCTGGCGCTCGGCGCCGACTGGGATGAACGTCCGCCCAGCATATCCCGGGCCCTCCCGCGGGATCCCCGCGAGCCGCCTCGCCCGAGGACTCGACGCGATCGGGCGGCTGTGGAGGAGCGTCCGCCGCCGGTCAGACCGCCTTCGGGCGCCTCCGCAGCGTCGCCACCGCGACTCCGGCCAGGGCGAGCGCGCCTCCGAGCAGCGCGGCGAGCGGCGGGGTCTCGCCCAGGACGAGCCAGGACAGCAGCACCACCACCGCGGGCACCGCGTAGGTGGACGCCGCGGTGCGACCCGCGCTGGAGCGCGCGAGGACGTACCCCCACGTCGTGAAGGCGACGGCCGTCGGGAAGATCCCGAGGTAGACCACGGCCAGGATCGAGGAGAGCGGAGCGGCGGCGAGCGCCTCGACGAGCTCCGGGGCGAAGGGCAGGCACGCGACCGTGCCGGCGAGGCAGCCGAGCCAGGTCATCGTCGGTGCGTCGATCCGTCCCAGCAGGCGCTTCTGAAGGGTCGCCGCGCTGCCGTAGACGACGGCGGCGACCAGGCCGAGGGCGACGCCGATCACGTCGAACTGCCCGGTGGAGGTGGAGAACGCGATCACCGCGACGCCGGTCAGCGCCACGAGCATCCCGGCGAGGAGACGGCGGGGGAATCCCTCCCCCAGCAGCAGCCCGGCGAGCACGGCGGTGATCATCGGCGCGATGTTCACCAGCAGCGCCGCCGTCCCCGCGTCGACATGCCGCTCCGCAGCGTTCAACGCCAGGTTGTAGACCCCGAACCAGGCGACCCCCCAGCCCAGCACGAGCAGGAGGAGGCGCCCGCGCGGGACCGCCGTGCGCGGATCCGGAGCCGCCTCCGAGCGGTGCCTCCGGGCGATGAGGACGACGCGCACCACCGTGAGCGCGAGCGACCCCACCACGATGCGGCCGAGGGTCAGCGCGCCCGGGCCGAAGTCCTCCGTCGTGGCGCGGATGCCGACGAAGGCCGACGCCCAGAGCAGGACGGTGACCGCGATCGCTCCCCACAGCAGGAGGGCGTCCCTCGTGGAGGGCGGGGCGGAGGAGGAGACGTCGGTCATGAGGCCATCGTGGCGCTGCCGGGGATTCAGCACCAGTTCCGTTCACTGTCGGATCGTTCAGCCGGACTGTACGGTCGTCTCATGCTCGATGTGCACCGGCTCCGCATCCTCCGCTCCGTCGTCGCCTCCGGCTCGATCGCGGGAGCCGCCTCCAGCCTCGGCTACACGTCCTCCGCCGTCAGCCAGCACCTCTCCGCTCTGCAGCGCGAGACCGGACTGACCCTGCTGGAGCGGGTGGGCCGCGGCGTCCGCCCGACCCCAGCCGGACGCGCCCTCGCCGCCCAGGCGGACCGCGTCCTCGAGCGCCTCGCCGAAGCGGAGGCCGTGGTGGAGGAGCTGCGCGAGGGCCGCTCCGGCCGCCTCTCGGTGACGTACTTCGCCTCCGTCGGCAGCGCCTGGATGCCGGAGGTCGCCCGCCGGCTGACCGCCGCGTTCCCCGGCCTCGCCCTCGATCTGCGCCTGGGAGAGGAGCTCGACGACGACGTCGGAGCGCGCCCCGACGTGCAGCTCCTCGTCGCCTCCTCCGAGCCGACCGCCCCCGGATTCACGGCGCACCACCTCCTCGACGACCCCTACCTCGTCGTCCTGCCCGACGGTCATCCGCTCGCCTCCCGGAGCGAGATCGACCTCGCCGAGCTCGCGAACGAGCGCTGGGTCGACAACGACCTGCCCACCGGCTGGTGCCGCCGGAACGTCGTGGAGGCCTGCGCCGCCGCCGGGTTCGCGCCGCCCTTCCACGTCCAGGCCAACGACCACATCACCGCCGCCGCGTTCGTCGCCGCGGGCATGGGCGTGACGGTCCTGCCGGAGCTCGCGGCCCACCGCCTCCCGGACGGCGTCCGCGCCGTGCCCGTCGTCCGTCCCCGGCCCGTCCGCTCCCTCGAGGCCGTCGTGCGGAACTCCGCCGCCTCCTCCGCACCGGTGGCCCTGGTGCTGGAGACACTGAAGGCCCTCGTCGCGCGCCGCTGAGCGCGCCTGCACGGGCGAGCTCGCAGCACATCGGAGCACGATGGGCGCGTGAGCTCCGTCGAACCCGTCACCCGTTCCGCGCCCGCGCTCGGCGGACCGCGCATCCTGAAGCAGCGCTGGACCGAGGCGACGTTCCTGCACTGGCGGGTCGACCCCGCCCTGGTGGCGCCCCACCTCCCGGCCGGGACGAGGCCCGACGAGCACGACGGCTCCTCCTGGGTGGGCCTGATCCCGTTCCGGCTCTCGCGGACGGCCTTCCTCGGCGGCCCGCGGGTGCCCTGGCTCGGCACCTTCCCCGAGGTGAACGTCCGGCTCTACTCCGTCGACGAGCAGGGACGACGCGGAGTCGTGTTCGTCTCGCTCGACGCCTACCACCTCCTTCCCGTGCTCACCGCGCAGGCGGTGTTCGGGCTCCCCTACCGCTGGGCCCGGATGAGCATCGAGCACCGCCACGGCGCGGTGATCTACGACACGATCCGGCACTCGGACTCGGCCGCCCGCTCCCGGATCGTCGTCCGCCCGGGCGACCCGGTCGGCGAGGACCCGCTCGCCTCGTTCCTCACTGCACGCTGGGCCTACCACGAGCGCCACCTGGGCTCCACCTGGTACGGCCGCAACCTGCACCGGCCGTGGCCGCTGCGCCGCGCGGAACTGCTGGCGCTCGACGACGGGCTGCTCGACGCCGCGGGCTTCCCCGGGCTGGCGACGCGCGCGCCGGACTCGGTGCTGTACTCGGCCGGAGTGGAGACCGTGTTCACGGTGCCGCGGAAGGTGTGAGGGGGGCGGGAACTTCCTCCACAGGCGGCTCTTCGCGATGCTGTCCGATGAAACGGCGGTCCCGAGGTCCACGACGAGACTTCGTCCGGTGAGATCAGGGCATGAAGGAATCGGCGACAGTAGACGACGCGCTCACGGAGGCGCTCGCGCTCGCCGGCTCACGGCACGCTGAGCGGTCCGCCGTCGAGGCATCCCGGTACCGGGCAGTCGAGGAGGCACGCCGCCTCGCGATGGCGGCACCGGCGGTTCTCGTCGGCGAGCACGTCCAGGTGCAGGTGGATCGGGCGGAGGCGGCGCACCGGGCGCTGATCGCGGAGCTCGCGACGGGACTCCGGGTCTCGGAGGCGCACGCCTCTGCATTGGTCGACGAGGCACGCCTGCTGGTGAACGACCTCCCGGCGACGTTGCGCGCACTCGCGGACGGAGCGCTCTCCCCCGAGCACGCGCGACTCGTGGTGCGAGGAGCGCTCGACGTCCCCGCCGAGGTCCGTGGGCGCTTCGACGAGGAGGCCGCCACGATCGCGGTAGCCTGCACGCCGCCCCAGCTGCGACGCGCCCTCCGGTCGCTCCGGGAACGGCTGCACCCGCAGACGCTCAGCGAACGTCATCGGGACTGCGCCCGTCGTCGCGCGCTCTGGGTGGAGGGCCTCGACGACGGGATGGCGATCCTGCACCTCTACACCGCAGCTCCCGATGCGCTCGGCGCGATGGACAGGATCGACCGGGCCGCCCGCTCCCTCGCGGATCTGCCGGACGAGGAGCGGACGCTGGGCCAGCTCCGCGCGGACATCGCCGTTGCGCTGCTGGTCGACGGGGAGACATCGGCCGAGGGAGACGGCACGTCGATGCCGGCGGGAGTGCGCGCCGAAGTCGCGGTGACCGTGCCTGCACTGACCCTCCTCGGGCGCTCCGACCAGCCCGCGGTCCTCGACGGATACGGACCCGTCGATCCGGAGACCGCGCGGCGTCTCGCAGCAGGTGCTCCCTCGTTCACGCGGCTGCTCACCCATCCGGAGAGCGGAGCGGTCCTCTCCGTCGGACGCGACTCCTACCGAGTGCCGGCGGACCTGCGTCGCCACCTCCAGCACCGCGACGGGACCTGCCGGTTCCCGGGATGCACCCACAGCACCCGCCACGCGGACGTCGACCACACGAACGACTGGCAGCACGGAGGCACCACGTCGGCCGACAACCTCGCACACCTCTGCCGACACCACCACCGGCTCCGCCACACCACGGGGTGGACCCACCGGCAGGAGCCGGACGGCACGCTGCGCTGGACGAGCCCGACGGGACGGCAGCATGTCACCCGGCCCGGGGAGCCGGGGAACGGGACGGAGGGCGGACACGATCCGACCGGGACCGGCGGGGCGTGACAAGGGGCAGGTCGGGTGGCGTGGACGGGCAGGTCAAGGGGCGGGCCCGCTTCGGCGCGCCCGCGTAGCGTGGACGGCACGGGCCGATAGGCGCGGAAGCGACAAGAGGGGCAGCGACATGGCAGGAACGAAGGACAGGAAAGACGCGACGACGGGGACCTCGGCGGTGCTCTTCGACATCGACGGGACCCTCGCCGACACGAACTTCCTCCACGTCGAGGCGTGGTCGCGCGCCTTCTGGCAGGCCGACCTCGTCGTGCCCGCCTGGCGCATCCAACGAGCGATCGGCGCAGACTCGTCGGAGCTGCTCGACATGCTCCTCGAGGACGACGTGAAGGAGGAGCAGCGCGCACTGCTGAAGTCGCTGCACACCAAGAACTACGCCGAGACGACAGCACGCATCGTTCCACTCCCGGGAGCTCGCGAGCTCGTCGCGACGCTCGTCGGTCGAGGCGTCCACGTCGTCCTCGCCACCTCGGCACCGCAGAACGAGCTGGACGTGCTTCTCGACGTCCTCGACTTCGGCGGCTCCGTCCACGCTGTCACCAGCGGCACAGACGTCTCGACCGCCAAGCCAGCACCCGACCTGATCTCGATCGCGCTCGACCGCGCGGGCGTCTCCGTCGACCGCGCCGTCATGGTCGGCGACGCGACCTGGGACGTCCTGGCCGCCGAGCGCGCGGGCCTGGCAACGGTCGGAGTCCTCTCCGGCGGTACCTCGGAGCCCGAACTCCGCGAGGCCGGAGCCGTCGCCGTCTACGAGGACGCGGCGGCCGTCCTCACCGGTCTCGGTGAAGGGCCCCTCGCGAGCCTCCTGAACTGACCGACCGCCACCCCAGGAGGCTCACGAGCCTCAGTCGCGGGGTCGCCGTCGCAGCACGAGGAGCGTCACTCCGATGGCGGCGGCGACCGCGGCGAGAGCGCCGCCGATCCACAGGACGTCCCCGAGGAATGCCGGGTCCGATCCGGAGGTCGCCTGCGCTTCGTCGGCGGACTCGGCCTGTCCTCCTGAGACCGCGACGGTGCCGTTGCAGTCCGGGACCGAGTCCGCCCCGTCGGCGAGCGCGGTCCCGTCGGCCGGCGCCCAGTCGAACGCGTACTGGCCCGACACGGGGTGCCCGTCGGTCGACACGACCTGCCACGTCACCTCGTACTCCCCCGCCGCGCCGAGCTCGAGCGGCATCGACGCTTCCGGCCCGACGACGCTGACGCAGCCGTCGCCGTAGTAGAGCCCGTCCGGCCCGACGACGCGCAGAGCCGCCGCCGCTCCGTCTGTCCCGAGGACGAGCAGGTCGTCGTTCGTCGTCAGCACCAGCGTTCCCGGCTGCTCCGTCACGGTCGAGTCCGCAGCGGGAGTTGTCGAGACGAGGTAGTTGTGCGCGCTGGCGGGCGCCGCCACCGCGATCGAGCCGAGCAGCCCGATCGCGGTAGCGGCGACGAGGGCCTTCCGACGGGTCACGCCGACGCCCGGGGTCCGCGGCGGCGGGAGGCGAGCCCGACGGCCACGCCGACCGCGCCGACGACGAGCCCGCCGACTCCGAGGATGCGGGCGAGCACGTCGTCGCCGCTCGTGGCAGTCGTCGCCGAGGCGGTGGTCGCGACCGCGTCGTCACCGTCGCCGTCGTCGTCGTGTCCGGCCTCGTGGCCGGACCCCGCTTCCGCGGCGGTCACCGCGACGGTGGGAGCGGGCAGCTCGGGCTCGTCCTGGCCGTCGACGGTCGGCTGGTCCCAGGCGGTGCTGCCGGTCTCGCACGTCTGCAGCACGGGGAACTCCAGTGTGGAGCCGGCTGCGTCCTCGGGGAGCTGAAGCTGGAGGGCGACGGTGTCGCGGTAGCCGTCGGCGAGGGGCGTCTTCGCCGTGTAGACCACGTCCGAGACCCGCTTGGTCGCGGTGTTCCCGTGGGAGTCGGTGACCGGGTCGGCGATCGCGACCTCGTTCTTCACGACGTCCCAGTTCGGGTTGATCGTCGGGCTGACCGAGTTGATGCCGTCGGGCATCGTGATCGTGAGTCCCGTCGTCGGCGAGCCCTCGCAGCCGTGGGCCAGCGAGAACGTCACCACCGTGTACGAGCCGGCGGCGGTGCTGCTCGCCGCCGCGGTCACGTGGGCGCTGGCCGCCGTGGGCGCGGCGACAGCGAGCGCGATCGATCCGGCGGCGACGAGTGCGCCGCTGCCGACGAGGCGGAGCCGCGAGAAGGAAGAAGAAGAAGAAGAACGGGTCATGACGGTCGTGTCCTCGGGGGAGATCCGGCGCGGGGCCGGGAGTTCTGGACGCAGCGCGGGTCTGCGGTGCGTGCGGAGGCGCCGACCGGAGCCGCTCCCGCACGGGAGGGGCGTCAGGCGGCGCGGAGGACCCGCAGCGGCGGCCCGCGGTGCCGGAGGATCGAGAGGACCGCGTCGAGGGATCGGGGCGCCCGCGGCTCGGGGGTGCGAGTCATCGAGACGCAGGGTGCCGACGGGAGCGCGACCGCGGACGCGCGGGCGACGATCCGTACGACGACGCGGTGGAGGCCTGCTCCCAGCGTCCAGAAG
This sequence comes from Rathayibacter sp. AY1C7, assembly GCF_002931865.1. NCBI lineage: Bacteria > Bacillati > Actinomycetota > Actinomycetes > Micrococcales > Microbacteriaceae > Rathayibacter > Rathayibacter sp. AY1C7. The sequence goes on from NZ_PSWB01000011.1 coordinate 13,667, forward strand.
AGGCGCTCGCCGTACCGGAACGCCGCGATCGTGAAGGCAGCCGCAGCGAGGTGGGCGACGAGCATCACCGGCGCGTGAGCCGCGTGTCCGCCTCCGCCGGCGATCAGCTCGATGGTCGCCCCATCGTGGAAGTGCGCGCCGGTGCCCGTCGTCCCGACCACGCTCACCTCCCCACCGCTGCCCGTGATGAGGAAGAGGCCGTGGTACGCGATCTGGCTGAGGAGCACGGAGAGCGTCAGCCGGGGAAGGGACGGACGGCGCCCCGAGAGGAGGACGCAGACGACGACGGCGAACGCCGCGGCGAGGGCGAGCACGGCAGGAGCGGGGGTCTCGGCGCCCGCGAGCGTGTGGGAGGCGGCGGCCGTGGCGGTCGCTGCGAGAGCGGCGGCGACGCCGCGAGCCACTCGTGCACCTCGGGTCTGCACTCGCCCGTCCTCTCGTCGTCGCGTCGACGCGTGCGCGCGACGTCTCCAGGGTAATCGACGCGGCGGAGCAGCCCCCCGCGTTCCGGATCCTTGCCGTTACGAAGCCGTTACCTAGATCACCGAAAGAAATCCAAACCCCCGCAGGGAGGGCTCCGAACACATGTCAACGGCCGCGAAACGGTCCACACAGAACAGGTCCTCCGCATCACGTGGGGGCCGTCTCACGAAGGAGTAATCCCATGCGATCCACCAAGCGTTCCGCCCTCGCCGCATTCGCCCTGCTGGGCACCGCCGCCCTCGGCCTCACCGCCTGCTCGAGCGGAAGCGGCTCGACCACCGCCGCCAGCGACGCGGCGACCGAGATGTCGACCCCGATGGCCACCTCGTCGGCTTCCGCCTCCTCGACCCCCATGGCGACCATGGACCCGGCCGCGAACCTCGTCGGTCCCGGCTGTGCCGCGTACGCCGAGCAGGTCCCGGACGGCGCCGGCTCGGTCGAGGGCATGTCGCTCGACCCCGTCGCGACCGCCGCGTCGAACAACCCGCTGCTCACCACCCTGACCGCTGCGGTCTCCGGTGGCCTCAACCCCGACGTCAACCTCGTCGACACGCTGAACAGCGGCGAGTTCACCGTCTTCGCCCCGGTCGACGACGCGTTCGCCAAGCTCGACGCCGCGACCGTCGACTCCCTCAAGACCCCCGAGGGCGCCGCGACGCTTTCCTCGATCCTGACCTACCACGTCGTCCCCGGCCAGATCGCCCCTGACGCGATCGCCGGCGACCACGCCACCGTCCAGGGTGGCAACCTCACCGTCACCGGTTCCGGCGACGACCTGAAGGTCAACGACGCGTCCGTCATCTGCGGTGGCGTCCAGACCGCCAACGCGACCGTCTACCTCATCGACACCGTGCTGACCCCCCCGGCCAGCTGATTCCCCTCACCGGCTCCGGCCGGTGAACACGCCGAAGGGCGGGCACCTCGCGGTGTCCGCCCTTCGGCGTTCGTGCGTGCAGAAGCCCTCCGCGAAGCCGGGCACTGCAGAGTCGTCCAGCACAGAGTCGTCCAGCACAGAGTCGCGCAACGCAGCGCCGCCCCACGGGAAGCCGTACAGCGAGGAGCCCTGCGCAGCGCGGAGTCGGAGGGTCACCACGACCCGGCACTCGCCGTCACTCCGCACCACAGCACTCACCACGAACGACACGAGGCGCGGACCCCGATGCAGGGGGTCCGCGCCTCGTGTCGTGCGGTCGGCGGCTACTCGGCCGGGGCGCTGATCTCGCGCAGGACGCGGTCGCCGGGGCGGGCCTCGATCATCTCGGCCTCGATCTCGGCCCGGTCGAGCAGCTCCTCCATGCGGCGGCGGCGGTTGCGCGTGATGAGCGTCACGACCGTGCCCGTCTTGCCCGCGCGGCCGGTGCGGCCGGAGCGGTGGAGGTACGTCTTGTACTCGTCGGGAGCGTCGGCCTGGATCACCAGGTCGATGTCGTCGACGTGGATGCCGCGCGCGGCCACGTCGGTCGCGACCAGCACGTCCACGCGTCCGCTGGTGAGCAGTGCGAGGTTGCGGGTGCGGCGCGACTGGTTGAGGTCGCCGTGGAGGCTCGTCGCGGGGATGTCCGCGTGGTCGAGCTGCTCCGCGAGCTGCTCCGCGAACGCGCGGGTCCGGGCGAAGATCAGCGTCTTGCCCTGGCGGGCGGCGAGCTGCTCGATGATCTCGGCCTTGTCGCGGTGCTCGATCAGGAGCACGCGGTGGTCGATGGTCGAGGACGCCTGGTCCTCGCCGGCGACCTCGTGGACGCTCGGCTCGACCAGGAACTCGTCCACGAGCGTCGCGACGCCCTTGTCGAGCGTGGCCGAGAACAGCAGCCGCTGGCCGCCGTCGGCGGTCTGGCGGAGGATGCGCTGCACGGGCTCGAGGAAGCCGAGGTCGCACATGTGGTCGGCCTCGTCGAGCACCGTGATGGTGATGTTGGAGAGGTCGAGGCGGCCCTGCTCGACGAGGTCCTCGAGGCGGCCCGGCGTCGCGATGACGATGTCGACTCCGCGCTGGAGGGCTCCGACCTGCTTGTACTGGGGGACGCCGCCGTAGATGGTCGTCGTGAACAGGCCGACGGAGCGGGCGATCGGCTGGATCGTCCGGTCGATCTGCATGGCGAGCTCGCGGGTCGGCGCGAGGATGAGCGCCCGCGGAGCGCGGCCCGGCTTGCGGCCCTTCGCTCCGTTGTTCTCCATCAGCCGCTCGACGACGGGGGCGCCGAAGGCGATGGTCTTGCCGGAGCCGGTCTTGCCGCGTCCGAGGACGTCCTTGCCGGCGAGCACCTCGGGGATGGTCGCGGCCTGGATCGGGAACGGCGCGGCCGCTCCGAGCTCGGTCAGCATCCGGACGATGTTCCCGCCCAGGCCGAGGTCGCCGAAGGTGACGCCCTCGACGTCGACGGCGAGAGTGGCCGTCGCCTCGAGGCGCTCGAGCACGACGTCGTCGGCCTGGTGCGGCGCACGGGCGTCGCGGCTGGGGTAGAAGTCCGAGCCGGAGTCGCGGCGCGAGGGCCGGGAGTCGCGGTCGAACGAGCGGGTCGGGCGGTCGCCGCGGTCGTGGCCGCGCGAGGGACGCGCGTCCCGGTCGAAGGAGCGGGCCGGACGGTCGCTGCGGTCGAACGAGCGGGCGGGACGCTCGGTGCGGTCGTAGCCGCGCGAGGGGCGCTCGTCGCGGTCGCCGGTGCGGGCGGGCCGGTCGTCGCGTCCGTAGGAGCGGGTCGGACGATCGTCGCGGTCGTTCGAGCGGGCCGGACGCGCATCGCGGTCGAAGGAACGGGCCGGGCGGTCGCTCCGGTCGAAGGAACGCGCCGGACGCTCGTCGCGCCCGTAGGAACGGGCCGGACGCTCGTCGCGATCGTTCGAGCGGGCCGGACGCGCGTCACGGTCGAAGGAACGGGCCGGGCGGTCGCTCCGGTCGAAGGAACGCGCCGGACGCTCATCGCGCCCGTAGGAACGCGCCGGACGATCGTCGCGATCGTTCGAGCGGGCCGGACGCGCATCGCGGTCGAAGGAACGGGCCGGGCGGTCGCTCCGGTCGAAGGAACGCGCAGGACGCTCATCGCGCCCGTAGGAACGGGCCGGACGCTCGTCACGGTCGTTCGAGCGCGCCGGACGCGCGACGCGGTCGTAGCCGCGCGAGGGCCGCTCGTCGCGGTCGTTCCCGCGGGCGGGCCGATCGGCGCGCTCGGTGGCCCGCTCGGCGCGCTCGTCGGCGTTCCAGCGCGCCTTCTTGGGGGCGTTCTCGTCGACGGCGCGGAATCCGCGGTGGCCCTCGCTGCGCGAGCCCGGCTTGGCGCCGGGGAAGCGCGAGCGGCCGCCGAGCTGGGACTTGCCGCTCGAGGCGCCGAAGCGGTTGGGCTCGAAGTTCTTGGCCGGACGTCCGCCGGCGGGCTTCTTGTTCTTGGGCATGGCAGTTCTTCCTGGGTTCAGGTCGTGCGCGAGGAGGCGACGCCGGAGGAGCCCCGTCGTGAGGGGCGTCCGTGCGCTGGACTGCTGCGGGGCAGCAGGGGGAGAACCCGGGCGAGTCATTGACCGGGGCCGATTCACACATGTGATTCGTCTCACGACGACTGTCGGAGACTCGGCCCACTTGACTAACAAACCCATCCGCACGCGAACGCACGGTGTCAAGAGCCGACCGAGCGAGTCTACACGCGGCCCCGGAGCCTGGCTAGGGCGGGGAGACGTGCGGCCAGGAGCCGCTCAGGTCGGGAGCCGCGAAGCCCGGGAGTCGCGCACCTCCGCAACCGGTCCCCCGCGGAGTCGCCCCGCATACAGCCCCCCGGCCCCGAGCCGCAGCACGATCGACGCGCGCCCGCGCGCAACGACCGCCCGTCCGCTACTGCGACGCCCGCCGGGCCCGGTACGCGGCCACGTTCGCGCGATTGCCGCAGTTGCCCGTGTCGCAGTAGCGCTTCGAGCGGTTGCGGGAGAAGTCCACGAGCACCGCCTCGCAGTCCTCCGCCGCGCAGACGCGGATCCGCTCGCGCTCGTCGCCGCGGATCACGTCGACGAACGCCATGGCGGCCTCGACCAGGATGCGCGTGGCGAGCGGGCTCTCGTCGCGCGTCGCGTGGAGGTGCCAGCCGTAGGGTCCGTGCCGGACCAGCTGCGGGAGCGCGCGGCCGGAGTCGAGCATCCCGTTGACGACGGGGACGAGGTCCTCCTCGGCCCGCGTGAGCCAGAGGGTGCGGAGGGAGGAGCGGATCGCCCGCACGGCCTCCAGCTCCTCGGCCGATCCGTCGCGGCTGCCCGTGTACCGGTTCTCGAGGAGGAAGTCGTCCAGCTGCTCGCTCGTCGCCATCTCGTCCTCGCCGGACGGCGACAGCTCGGGGAGCGTGTTGACGAGGGTGGCGGTGGAGGTGAGCGACGCCTCGACGTCATAGGCGAACACCATGTTGACTCCTGACAGTGCGGCTCAGTAGTGTGCGATCAGCTCGCTGTCACGAGTGTAATCCTTTTGACTCCTGAAGGAGCCGGCCATGACCGCCGAGAGCACTGCTGCCGTCACCCTCCCCGCCGCGAGCGCGCCCGCGCCTGCACGGCGCCTCGGCTCCGGCCTCGTCGCGGCGCTGGCCGCGTCGGCGGCGTTCGGTCTGGGCGGGCCGTTCGTGAAGCCGCTCCTCGAGGCGGGCTGGACGCCGGCGTCCGCGGTCCTCTGGCGCGCGGGCGGCGCCGCCCTGATCCTCGCGATCCCGGCGGTCCTGTCCCTCCGCGGCCGCTGGCCCGTGCTCCGCCGCAACCTCGGCACGATCGCCCTCTACGGAGTCTTCGCCGTGATCGCCGCGCAGCTCTGCTTCTACAGCGCGATCGAGCACATGTCGGTCGGCGTCGCCCTGCTGATCGAGTACCTCGCGCCGGTGTTCCTCGTCCTCCTCGCCTGGGCGCGCACCCGCCGGCACCCCGGCCGCTTCACCCTCGCCGGCTCCGCTCTCGCGCTCGGCGGCCTGGTGCTCGTGCTCGACCTGTCCGGCGAGTCGACCCCCGAGCTGGTCGGCATCGCCTGGGCGCTGACCGCCTCGCTCGGCCTGTGCGTCTACTACGTCATCGCCGGCCGGGTGGATCCGGAGCTGCCGCCGATCGCGCTCACGGCGGGGGCGATGACGGTCGGCGCCGCGATCCTGCTGGCACTCGGGGCGCTCGGCGTCACACCGCTGCGCGCGACCTTCGGAGAGGTGGTGTTCGTCGGAGCGGAGGTCAGCTGGCTCCTCCCCGCGGGCGTGATCCTCGGCATGTCGACGGTGCTGGCGTATCTGCTCGGGATCGAGGGCGGACGCCGTCTCGGCACGCGGATCGCCTCCTTCGTCGGCCTGACGGAGGTGCTGTTCTCGATCGCGGCCGCGTGGCTGATCCTCGGCGAGCTGCCCGCGCCGATCCAGTTCGGCGGCGGCGCGCTGATCCTCGCGGGGGTCGTCCTGGTCCGTCTGCAGCGCGAGCCCGGCACCCCCTGATCGCGGGGGTGCCGCATCCGGGGCGCCGGGCACCCCGTACGCTGATCGCACTCATGCGCGAGCCCACCCGATCCCCTCGACGCGTCGCCGCGGTCCTGGCCGCCCTCGCACTCCTCCTCTCGGGCTGCGCGAGCACCACTCCCGTCTCGGAGCCGGTGGCGCAGGCGCTCGGAGCGGCACCCGCACCCGACTGGTCCGGCGTGAGCGTGACGGCCGACGTCGTCTACGACGCGAGCACCGGGCAGAGCGTCGACGTCTGCTCCTCCCCTGCCCCGTCGGCGGAGCCGCGGCCCGCCGTCCTCGTCGTGCACGGCGGCAGCTGGGCCCGTGGAGGCAAGGCCGACGCGAACTGGCGCCCGATCTGCCAGTGGCTCGGATCGGAGGGGTTCGTCGCCGTCTCGGTCGACTACCGCCTCGCGCCCGCCGCCGTGTTCCCCGCGCAGCTCGACGATGTGACGGCCGCCCTCGACTGGCTGCTCGAGCCGGAGCAGACCGCGCGCTTCGGCATCGATCCGGAGCGGGTGGCGGCCTTCGGCGGCTCGGCCGGCGGCAACCTCGCCTCTCTGCTCGGCACGCTGCCGTCGACCTCGTCGCGCCTGGCCGCCGTGGTCGACCTGAGCGGTCCCTCCGATCTCAGCGCCGCCGGCCTCGCCGACGACGACCCGGTGGTCGGAGTCGCGGCCGCCGTGCGCAGCTACCTCGACTGCGCGGACCTCGCCTCCTGCGCCGCTGCGACCGCCGCCTCGCCCCTCGCGCAGGTGGACGGCTCCGAGCCGCCGTTCCTCATCGCGCACGCGGCGCACGAACGGGTCGCGCTCAGCCAGTCGACCCGCTTCGCCGAGGCGCTGCGCGGAGCGGGCTCGAGCGTCGACCTCCTCGTCCTTCCCGGCTCGCTGCACTCGATCGCGCTGCTCGACGACGCTCTGCGTGCTCGGGTCGTCGAGTTCCTCCGCGCCCACCTGGGCTCGTGAGCGGAGTCGTCGTCCGCCTCGAGGACGCAGCCGGAGCGGAGGGCCTCCTCGCCGCGGTCCCGCCCCCGCACGCCCGCGTCCTGGTCGCCCGGATCGACGGGGCGGCGTCCGGCGTGCTGGTGCTCGCTCCCGGCCCGGACGACTTCGCCGAGGTGCTGGAGCTCGTGGTCGCCTCCGTCCACCGGCGCACGGGAGTCGCCCGACGGCTCGTCGCGGCGGCGGAGTCGTGGGCGCGGGTGCAGCGGATCCGCACGCTGCGCCTGGCCGCCGCTCCGGAGCTCGCCCCAGCGGCCGGGGCGCTCGGCTTCACGGCGATCGACGGCTTCGGAGCCCACGTCGGCGACGACGCGGTGCTCTGCTTCGCGCGTCCGGTCTGAGCAGCGCCCGCTCCGAGGCGAGCCTGGTCCGAGGAGCCCGGCCCGAGGGCCCGTCCGGTCGGAGGCCGACACGGCAGGACGCCCGCTCCGATCCGAGTGCCGCTCCCGGGAGGCGGCCCCGCCCTCGTCCGGCGCGCACCCCCGCCGTCAGTCGATCGAGCAGCCCGGCTCGTCCGACAGCGCACGCTCGATCCGCGCGCGGTGCTCGTCCGACATCGGCGGCAGCGCGTCGGGCGCGAACCAGCCGACCTCGGTCGACTCGTCGTCCGCGACGTGGGCCTCCCCCGAGATCCAGCGGCAGCGCACCACGTGGTCGAGGTACTGCGAGCGGTCCCCGTTGGGGTACTGCATCGGCGGGAGGGTGTGCACCTGCACGAGGCGCTCGACCTCGATCTCGACGCCCGCCTCCTCCTGCGCCTCGCGGCGGGCGGTGCCGGCGACGGTCTCGCCCGGATCGATGATCCCGGTGACGGCCGTCCAGGCGCCGGTGTCGGCGCGCCGGACGAGCAGGACCTCGAGCGCCGGCTCCTCGCGGAGGATCACCGCGGTCACGCCGGTGAGCCAGAGCAGCTCGGTCCCGATCCGGTCGCGCAGCCGCAGCACGAACTCGGGAGTCGCCATCAGTGCGCTTCGGGTCGGAAGTCGAACGCGACGATGCCGGCCGTGTCGACGAACGGCCCGACGAACTCCTTGAACGCGTCGTGCGCCGGATCCCAGTGCGCGGGGTCCTCGACGGCCGGCCGGCCCAGGTAGTAGTGCAGGTCGCCCTCGGAGGAGAAGGTCAGCAGGAACGCGCGGTCGAAGCCCTCGCCCGCACCCTCGATGCTCAGCTGCGGCCCGGTCTCGATCGACTCGATGTAGGGCCGTCCGTCGCGGACGCACTCGTCGGCCAGGGCGAGGAAGCGGCGGGTGACCTCGTCCGCCTCGGCGACCAGCGCCGTCGGGCGGAAGCGGATCAGGACGAGGTGCCGGAGCGTGCCCGGGCGGAAGTCGCGGGCGACGAAGCGCTCCGGACCGATCTCGTCGAGGACCGCGGTGGCGCGCTCCGGGCCGCTGCGCCAGCGCGAGCCGACCGTCTCGGCCGCATCCCTGATGTCCGTCATGCCGACGCCTTCCCGGCGCGGGCGGCACGCCGCCGCTCACGATACCCCTCGACCAGGTTGTAGACGACGGGCAGGACCACGAGGGTCAGCACCGTCGAGGACACCAGGCCGCCGATCACGACGATCGCCAGCGGCTGCGAGATGAAGCCGCCGTGGCCCGTGATCCCCAGCGCCATCGGCAGGAGGGCGAAGATCGTCGCGAGGGCTGTCATCAGGATGGGCCGGAGCCGCCGCTCGGTGCCGTGCAGCAGCGCCTCCCGCACCGGCATCCCGCGATCGCGGTACTGGTTCACCAGGTCCACGAGCACGATCGCGTTGGTGACGACGATGCCGATCAGCATCAGCACGCCGATCAGGGACGGCACGCCCAGCGGCACGCCGGTGATCACCTGCAGGAGGATCGCGCCGGTCGCCGCGAACGGCACGGACACGAGCAGGAGCAGCGGCTGCAGGAGCGAGCGGAACGTCGCCACCATCACGACGTAGACGATCAGGATCGCGACCAGCAGCGCGATGCCCAGCTGCGAGAACGCGTCGGCCTGGTCGGCGGTCACTCCGCCGAGGGAGGCGTCGACACCGGCCGGAAGCGCCGTCGCGTCGATCGCGTTCTGCACGGCGACGTTGGCCGAGGCGAGGTCGTCGCCCTCCGGGGTGACGGTGATGGTCGCGGTGCGCTGCCCGCGCTCGGTGGTGATGCTCGCCGGACCGTCCGTCTGCTCGACCGCCGCGAGGGTGGAGAGCGCGACGGTGCCGGTGAGGGTCGGCACCTCGAGGTTCCGCAGCTCGTCCACGGTGGCCGGCGGCTGCCCGTCGGCCAGGTAGATCGAGAGGGTGCGGTCGTCGATCACGACGCTGCCGACCTGGCTGGGCTGGAGCGCCTGGCTGACGATCGTGCCCACGGCGACCTCGCTGAGACCCGCCCGGGCCGCGGCGTCGCGGTCGACCCGCACCGCGATGTAGGGCAGCGAGGAGGAGAGGTTGCTCTCGGCCTGGCTGATCCCGTCGGTCCCGCGCAGGGCCTCGAGGAGCTGGTCGCTCGCGCTCTGGAGGTCGCTCTGCGAGGCGGTCGAGAGGTCGACCTCGATGTCCGAGGAGGCGCCGAAGCCGGAGGAGGCGGCGACGCTGATGTCCTCGGCCGAGGCGACGCCCGACAGCGCGTCGCGGACGTCCGCCTGCACGGCCTCCTGGTCGGCCGACTCATCGGTGGTGACGGAGTAGCGGATCGAGGTGCCGCCGCCGCCTCCCCCGCCGAACGCGCTCTGCAGGCCGCCGGAGGAGCCGACGGTGAGCTGGACGGTCTCGACTCCGTCGACGCCGAGGATCGCCGTGCTCGCCTGCTGCGCCGTCGCGTCCTGCGCGTCGAGGCTCTGGCCGACGGGGACCGTCTGGGTGACGGTGAAGGTGTCCTGCCCGCTGGAGCCGAGGAAGTTCGTCTTCATCAGCGGGTACAGCGCACCGGTCCCGACGAGCACGAGCAGCGCGAGGAGGACGGTGACGACCGAGTGCTTCAGCGTCCAGTGGATGATCGGGCCGTACACCGACTGCAGCCCGCGCGCCCGCCGGGGAGCGGCGTGGGCGCCGTGGTGCGGGGCCTCCTCGACCGGCGCGGCGGTGTCGGCCGGGACCCCCGAGGCGGGTGCCCCTCCGGCCGCCGCGCGCTCCTCCGCGAGCGCCGCCTGCGCGGCCTGGCGCACCGCCGGTCGCTTCGAGGGGCGGAGGAACCAGTAGGCGAGCACCGGCACGATCGTCAGCGCCACCACGAGTGAGGCGAGCAGGGCGATCGACACGGTCAGCGCGAAGGGCCGGAACAGCTCGCCCGTGGTGCCGCCGACGAACGAGATCGGCAGGAACACCGCGACCGTGGTGATCGTGGAGGCGGTGATCGCGCCGGCGACCTCGCGGACGGCGACCGCGATGGTCCGGGCCCGGTCCTCACCCGCGTCGAGGTGCCGCTTGATGTTCTCGATCACGACGATGGAGTCGTCGACCACACGGCCGATCGCGATGGTGAGCGCGCCGAGGGTCAGGATGTTGAGGGTGTAGCCGGCCGTCTGCAGGCCGATGAACGTGATCAGCACCGAGGTCGGGATCGAGATGGCCGTGACCAGGGTCGAGCGCACCGAGAGCAGGAACAGCAGGATCACCAGCACGGCGAAGACGAGGCCGAGCGCCCCCTCCTGCGCGAGCGACGCGATCGACTCCTGGATGTAGGGCGCCTGGTCGAAGACCGGGGTGAAGGCGGCGTTGTCGCCGATCGACTCCTCGAGGTCCGGGAGCAGCGCGGCCACGCCGGTCGACACGTCGACGGTGTTCGCGGCCGGGAGCTTGGTGATCGAGAGGGTCAGGGCGGGCTGGCCGTTGACGCGCGAGATCGAGGTGACGGGGGCGTCGGTGACGGCGACGGTCGCGACGGAGCCGAGGGTGGTGACGGTCGGCTCTGCGGTCACGGCCGCGACTCCCGCCGCCGCTCCGGCCTCGGAGCCGCCGGCGGAAGCCCCGGCACCCGCGGAGGCACCCGCGCCCGCTGACGCACCGGCGCCGCCCGCACCCGCGGAGGCACCTGCGGACGGCAGCAGCGGCAGCGCCGCGATCGCGTCGGTCGAGTCGAGCTTGACGCCCGACTGCACCGAGAAGGTCGACCCGTCCTGGGTGATCTGTCCGCCCGCGACGAGCACGCCGTTCTGCTGCAGGGCCGAGCGGATGTCGCCGGTCGAGAGGCCGGCCGCGGCGAGCGCCGCGTCGTCCGGGGTGATCGTGACGCGCTGGGCGGTCTCGCCGACGAGCGCCGCCTCGCGCACGCCCTCGACCTTCTCCAGGTCCGGGATGACCGTGGTGCGCAGGCGCTCGGCCAGCGCGTCCGCGTCGCCGTCGCTCGACACGGCGAGCTGCAGCACCGGCAGGTCGTCGAGGGAGCCGGTGACCACCTGCGGGTCGACGCCGTCCGGGAGCGTGCTCTTGATCCGGTTGATCGCCTGCAGGATCTTCTGCTCGGCGGTGGCGAGGTCGGTGCCGTAGGTGAAGGACGCCGAGATGAGGGAGGAGTCCGTGGAGGACGTCGCGCTGGTCGTCTCGAGCCCCGGCACCCCCTGGATGGCGGTCTCGATCGGCGTCGAGACGTCGTCGTTGACCACCTCCGGAGCGGCGCCCGGGTAGGACGTGACGACGGCGAGCTGCGGGAAGGAGATCGACGGCGCGAGCTCCTGCTTGAGCCCGGTCAGGGCGACTCCGCCGAAGACGGCGATGACGACAGTGACGAGCGCGATGAGCGCCCGGTTCTTCATGCTGAGGACCGCGAGGAGATGCACCCTCCGAGTCTTCCATCAGCCGACTGAGTGTTGGGAGGGACGCGGCGTTCCGGGGCGTGCGACGGGGCGACCGGCGCCACCGGCCGGCCCCGGACGCCCTCAGCCCAGGCGGACCTCAGCCGTCGACGACCCGACGGGGAGGCTCACTGCAGCGCCCGCCCCGGCGCTCGAGAGCGCGAAGTCCCCGGCGAAGGCCCGGACGCCGACGCGCCCCTCGGCGTCCGTCCGGAGCACCGTCGGCTCGAGCCACCAGTCCCCGCGGATCCGCGAGCGCAGCGCCTCGTAGGCCGGCTTCGGGCTCCCGTCGCGGCGGAGGAACCCGCCCGGCGCTCCGAGCCAGGCGCCGGCGTCGTCGAAGCCCCAGTAGGTGATCGCCTCGACCGCCGGATGCGCGACCAGCGTCTCGTAGTGCCGCACCATCTCGTCCGCCTGCCGCGCCTCCCCCTCCGGGGTGGTCGGCCAGTCCTCGACCACGTGGTCGTTGAGGTCCTCGATCTCGGCGGGCATCAGCTCGCCCGAGACGAGGGTGGTCTCGGTCCAGTGCAGCGGCAGGCCGAAGCGCGCGAACCTGTCGCAGATCGCCGTGATCTGCTCCTCCCCGCGGAACCCCTGGTGCATGTGCGACTGCAGGCCGATCGCGTCGGGCCGGATCCCGGCCTCGAGCACGTCCTCGATCAGCCGCTCGTACTCGGGCCCGAGGTCGAAGTCGTTCAGCACGAGCACCGGTCCGGTGCCGAGGCTGCGCGCCTCCGAGAAGGCCAGCTCGACCATGCCGACGCGTCCCTTCTCGCGGGCGAGGCGGGTGACGGCGTTCGTCACGCCGTCCGGCTCGTTCGCGAAGCGCGGCATGATGACGACCTCGTTGATCGCGTCCCAGGTGTCGATCAGCCCGGCGAAGGCGCCCACCTCCCGGCGGATGCGCGCGCGGAGGAGCTGCTCGGCCTCGTCCAGCGGCAGCGCGTCGAGCCACTCCGGCTTCACGTAGTGCCAGACCAGCGGGTGCCCCTTCAGCCGGACGCCGTCCGCGGCGAGCGCGCGCGCCTCGGCGAGCACCTCCTCCGTCGCGGTGCGGCCGCGCTCCGGCTCGAAGCGGCCCCAGTAGACGGGGAGCGTCGCCGTGTCGAACAGGTCGAGCCAGAGCCGGCGCTCCTCGGCGCGCGCGGGGTCGGTGCTCGGAGGGGTGCAGCCGAAGGCGAAGGCGTGGCGGCGCTGCTCGACCGTCACGTCGGCGTGGGCGAGCGGAGCGCCGTCGGCACCGAGGACGGTGACGAGGGCGTCGGCGAGACGGGGGCTGAAGTCGGTCATGCGGGGCCTCTCAGGCGGGGTGGCGCTCGTCGAGCGCCGTGTACTCGGATCGGGTGAGCGGGAGGACCGCTCCGTGCTTGGTGTCCTCGGGCAGGTCGAACTCCTCCGCGAGCTCCCAGCGGCCCGAGGCCGGGTCGGTGCTCGTGTAGGCGCGGTAGCCGTAGGGGCGGAGGGCGTACTGGTCGACCCAGAGCGACCAGCGCTCCTCGTGGTGGTGCCGGAAGACCAGCGGCCCCTCGATGCTCGGGCCGAGCTCCTGCCCGATCCCCCGGGCGACGGTGGCGAAGTCGTCCGCGAGGAGGGAGGAGCCGACCTGCTGGAACACCTGCATCGTGTCGGGGGCCTCGTCGTGCTGCTTGGCGAAGCGGTGGACGGCCGTGCCCTCGATCAGCAGCGTCATGTCGATCACTCCGCCGGGCAGCCGCAGGTAGGTCTCGGGCTCGGTGAACGTGCGGAAGTCGCGCGTGCGGGACATCAGGATGCGGCTGTCGCCCGTCTCGCCGGTGGCGGGGTCGCCGTCCTCGGCCAGGCCGGAGGACCAGTGCACGAGGAAGTCGCCCGAGACCGGGTCGTAGACCGACTCCGGCGCCCAGGCCATGCCCGCGCCCTCGGGAGCGACGGCGACCGCGCGCGGCTCGGACCACTCGAGGAGGTCCGGGGAGTCCCAGACCACGAGGTCGCGGCTCCCCCGGTGCCGGTAGAGGTCCCGGTCCGGGCCCTCGGGCCGCCAGACGCGGAGATCGGTGGCGACGAGGTGGAAGCCCCGCGGCGCGCGGACGATGTGGGGGTCGCGGACGCCGCCCGTGCCGCCGGTCCACTCCAGCACCGGCCCGAGCGCTCGCCAGCGCAGCGGATCGTCGCCCCGGCTGAGCGAGAGGAAGATCTTCTCGCTGTGGCCGGTCCGGTCCTCCATGAAGTGGACCAGCAGGTAGCCGTACCCGTCGCTCATGAGAGAACGATCTCACACGCCCGGCGGGTACTCCACCTCAGACCACGTCGGCGAGGTACCCCGGGTCGGCCGCCGGGTGCCGGGCGACCTGCGCCCAGGCCGTCGCGAGCGCCTCCACGGCCCGGTCGGTCGCCTCGGGCGAGTAGCCGATCGGGATGCGGAGGAAGCGCTCGAAGGCGCCGTCGATCCCGAAGCGCGGGCCCGCGGTGATCAGCAGGCCCGCCGTCCGGGCGGCGAGCGCCAGCTGCGAGCTCGCCGGCCGGCCCAGGCCCACCCAGGTGGAGAGGCCGCCCGAGACCCGCGGCACGCTCCACTCCGGGATCGCGCGCGCCAGGGCCGCCTCGAGGTGGTCGCGGCCGGCGCGCAGCTGCGAGCGCCGCAGCTCCAGCACGCCGTCCATCCGGCCGAGCATGTCCGCGACCAGGAGCTGCTCCAGGATCGGCGTGCCGAGGTCGCTCGCCGAGCGCGCCAGCGCCAGCTTGCGGATCACCGCCCGCTCGGCGCGGATCCAGCCGATCCGGATGCCGCCCCACAGCGTCTTGCCGACGGAGCCGATCGAGAGCACCGTCCCCTCGGGCCCGTAGGCGGCGAACGGCAGCGGCGTCATCCGCCGGTCGATGTCGAGCTCGGCCGTCGTCTCGTCGGCGATGATCAGCGTGCCCTGCCGGGCCGCGGCGGCGATCGCCCGCTCCCGCAGCTCGGGGGCCATGGAGCGGCCCGTCGGGTTGTGGAAGTCGGGCATCAGGTAGGCCAGGCTCGGGCTCGTGCCGCGCAGCGCGGCGATCAGGCCCTCTCCGTCCCAGCCGTCCGCCCCGTCGACGTTCACCGGCACGAGCCGCGCGCCGGCCAGCCGGAGGGCCTCGTAGGCGTGCGGGTAGGTCGGGGCCTCGATCAGCGCCCGGTCGCCCCGCGCGAGCAGGGTGCGGGCGACGAGCGCGATCGCGTGCTGCGCGCCGATGGTCACCATGATCTGGCCGGGCTCGGTGCGCAGACCCCGCGCGGTGTAGCGCTCGGCGATCGCGCGGCGCAGCACCGGCAGGCCGACCGTGTCGTAGGAGCCGGAGTCGAAGTGCTCGGGGGCCGCCTGCGCCGCGCGAGTGTACGCCTCGGCCAGCTCGGGGACGGCGGGCAGGGCCGCCTTGGTGAAGTCGAGGAAGTCCGGCGCGAGCGAGGGCACCGCGTGCACGGCCGCTCCCGGCAGGCGGGTGACGCTGCCGGAGCCGCGCACGCTGACGAGATAGCCGCTGTCGCGCAGCTCACGGTACGCGGCGGCCACGGTCGTGCGGCTGACGCCGAGGCGGGCCGAGAGCTCGCGCTCGGCGGGCAGGCGGCTGCCCGCGGGGATGCGGCCGTCGATCCCGAGGAGGCGGATCCGGTCGGCCAGAGCGAGGTAGGCGGGCCGGGTGCCGCGCTGCTCGCGCCAGTCGCCGAGGAGGGTCTGCAGGGCGCGCGCGCCGAAGTGGACATCAGCCATGCGTCCAAGGTAGCCGGATTGGACCGCGCGAAGAAGGCCAATGTCGCGCTGTGATGAGTCCATGACGCTCACCGCTCCCGTCGCCGCCGCCGCTCCCCCGGCTGGCCAGTGGCGCCTCCGACCCGTGCCGCGCCTGCTGGTGGGCCTGATCCTCTACGGATTCGCCGACGCGATGATGATCCGCGCGGCGATCGGCGTGGACCCGTGGACCGTCTTCGCCCAGGGGGTCGCGCACCAGACCGGGCTCGGGATCGGACTGCTCACGAACGTGATCGGCCTGCTCGTCCTGCTGCTGTGGATCCCCCTCCGACAGCGGCCCGGTCTCGGCACCGTGCTGAACGTGCTCGTGGTCGGCACGATGATCGATGTCGGGCTGCGCGTGCTGGCGACGCCGGAGGAGTGGTGGGCACGCGGCCTGCTCTTCGCCGGAGGCCTCGTGCTTCTGGCGGTCGCGAGCGGGATCTACATCGGCGCCCACCTCGGTCCGGGGCCCCGCGACGGACTGATGCTGGGCTTGCACACCCGCACGGGCCTGCCGATCTGGGTGGCGCGCTCGGGCGTCGAGCTCACGGTGCTGCTCATCGGCTGGGCCCTCGGCGGCGACGCCGGCCTCGGCACCCTCCTCTTCGCGGTGCTGATCGGGCCGCTCTGCTCGGTGACCCTGCCTCTGCTCGGGGTGCGGAGGCACTGACCCGCGTACGACGGAGGCCCCGCCTCCCGGACCGGTTCCGGGAGGCGGGGCCTTCGCGATCGGATCGGCTAGCGCTTGGCCGCGATCTCCGCACGCATCCGCGACGCCTGGTCGGAGTCCTGGATCGAGGCGATCCCCTCGGTGATCGAGGTGCCCGACGCGGGGGCCTCGTGCTCGTCCGCTCCGAGCGTGGTCTCGTCGAAGGGCGAGCGCCCGCCGAGGACCTCGCGGACCTGCACCATGTCGATCTGCTTGGTCCAGGTGCCCACGAGAAGGGTGGCGACCGCGTTGCCGGTGAAGTTGGTGACCGCGCGGGCCTCGGACATGAAGCGGTCGATGCCGACGATCACGCCGACGCCGTTGACCAGGTCGGGGCGGAAGGACTGGAGGCCGCCGGCCAGCGTGGCCAGGCCCGCTCCGGTGACGCCCGCGGCGCCCTTCGAGGCGATCATCATGAAGAGGAGGAGGCCGATCTGCTCCGGGATCGACATCGGCGCTCCGGTGGCCGAGGCGATGAACAGCGACGCCATCGTGAGGTAGATCGCCGTGCCGTCGAGGTTGAAGGAGTAGCCGGTGGGCACGGTGATGCCGACGACGGGCTTGGAGACGCCGAGGTGCTCCATCTTCGCGATCAGGCGGGGCAGCGCCGCCTCCGAGGAGGAGGTGCCGACGATGAGCAGGTACTCGCGGGCCAGGTACTTCATCAGCGAGAAGATGCTGACGCCGGTCACCAGGCGCAGCAGCAGGCCGAGGACGACGACCACGAAGATCGCGCAGGTGATGTAGAAGCCGATCATCAGGGTGGCGAGAGCGACGACCGCTCCCCAGCCGGTCTTGCCGACGACCGCGGCGATGGCGCCGAACGCGCCGATCGGGGCGACCCAGAGCACCATCGAGAGGATGCGGAAGACCAGGACCTGGAGCTGCTTGATCGCTCCGAGGATCGGCTGGCCCTTGGCGCCCATCTTCTGCAGCGCGAAGCCGACGAGCAGCGCGACGAAGAGGGTCTGCAGGATGCTGCCGTCCACGAGCGAGGAGAACAGCGAGACGGGGATGATCCCGAGGACGAAGTCGCTGGTGCTCTCGGCCTTGAGGTCGCTGGTGTCGTAGGTGGCGCTCGAGATGTCGAGGCCCTCGCCCGGGTGCAGGATGTTGCCGACGACGAGGCCGATCGCCAGGGCGAAGGTCGACATCACGATGAAGTAGCCCAGCGCGAGTCCGCCGACCTTGCCGACCGTGGCGGCCTTCGCGATGGAGCCGATGCCGATGACGATGGTGCAGAAGATGATCGGCGCGATCATCATCTTGATCAGTCCGACGAAGGCCTTGCCGACGGGCTCGAGCGTCGCCGCGAAGGCGGGAGCGACGAGTCCGACCACGACGCCGGCGACCACGGCGATGATGACGGCGATGTAGAGCCAGTGGTTCCGGTCGATGCGCCGCCGGGTCTTCGGAGGGGTGACCGCGGGGATCAGCCGGTCGGACGGCGTCTGAGGCGTCTTCGCCATGGGGGTGTCCTTCTCTTCGTCGAGGTGAGGGGGTAGGACGATGGTGGCCCCGCCTCCGGAGCCCGGCACGGTTGCGTTCATACTGTTCACGGCGGGGCGCCCAGAGCGCTCGCTCACGAGGGAGTGGCATGGTCAGGACGCCGAGCGCACGCGGACCGCGCGGCAGCATCGCCGCGCGCCTGTTCGCCGTGCAGCTGCTGAGCATCCTGCTGATCGCCGCGGCGGCCGTCGCGGTGCTCGCCCTCGACGCGCGGAGCCGAGCGGGCGACGAGGCGGCCCAGCGGAGCCTCGTCGTGGCGCGGACGGTGGCCGACAATCCGTTCGTCCTCGAGTCGACGGCCGGTGCGGATCCCTCCGCGAGCCTGCAGCCGTACGCCGAGGAGGTCATGCGGGACACCGGCGTCGACTTCCTCACGATCATGGCCCCCGACCGCACCCGGTACACCCACCGCGACCGCGACCGGATCGGCCTGCCGTTCCAGGGCACGATCGAGCCCGCGCTGGAGGGGCGGACCTTCACCGAGACGTACACCGGCACGCTCGGGCCCTCCGTCCGCGCCGTCGCGCCGATCGAGGACGCCGACGGCGCGGTCGTCGCGCTCGTGTCGGCGGGCGTCACGCTCTCGGCCGTGGACGCCTCCTTCGCCGCCCGCGTGCAGGTCGTCGCGTGGGGCGCGCTCGGGGCGGTCGCGCTCGGCGCCCTCGGCTCGTGGCTCCTCGCCCGCTACCTGCGCCGCGTCACGGGCGGGCGGGGCCCGGAGCAGATGAGCCAGGTCTTCGCCTACTACGAGTCCGTCCTGCACTCGGTGCGGGAGGGGCTGCTGCTGGTCGACGATCGCGGCCGGCTGGTGCTCGCCAACGACCACGCGCTGGAGCTGCTCGGACTCGAGGGCGTGCGGACGCCGGTGCCGGTCGCCGAGCTCGACCTCCCCGACGCCCTGCGCGAGCTGCTGCAGGACGACGAGCCCGTCTCGGACCGCCTGGTCGTGGCCCGCGAGCGGATCCTCGTGGTGAACGAGCGGCCCGCCGCCTCCCCCGGCGCCCGCCCCCTGGGCACGGTCGTCACGCTCCGGGACCGCACCGAGCTGCAGCGGGTGAGCGGCGAGCTGGAGTCGCTGCGCACCCTCTCGGACGCGCTGCGCTCGCAGACCCACGAGTTCTCGAACCGCCTGCACACCATCGCGTCGCTGATCGAGCTCGGCCGGCCCGACGAGGCGCTCGCGTTCGCCGCCGGCGAGCTGAACCTCAGCCAGCGCCTGGCCGACCGGGTCCTCGGCTCCGTGCAGGAGCCGGTGATCGCCGCCCTGCTGCTGGGCAAGGCCGCGCAGGCCCGCGAGCGCGGCGTCGAGCTGCACTTCGAGACGCACCTCGAGCCCGGCACGCAGGGGCTGGAGCCCGGGGACCTCGTGACGGTGCTGGGCAATCTGATCGACAACGCCCTCGACGCGGCCGCCTCCTCCGCTCCGGACCGCGAGCCGTGGGTGGAGGTCTACCTCGGCCTCGCGGAGGGCGAGCTGGTGGTGCAGGTGTCGGACAGCGGCCCCGGAGTCGCGAGCGCCGCAGACGTCTTCGCGCGCGGCTACTCGACGAAGGAGTCGGACGGCTTCGGCCGCGGCATCGGCCTGGCGCTGGTGCAGCAGGTGGTGGAGCGGCTCGGCGGCTCGATCGAGGTCTCGCGCCACGTCGGCGCGGTGTTCACGGTGCAGCTGCCGCTGCCCGCGCGGGTGGCGTCGTGATCCGGGTGCTCGTCGTCGAGGACGAGCCTCTGACCGCGAGCGCCCACGCCGACTACGTCCGGCGGGTCGACGGCTTCGAGGTGGCCGCGGTCGCCGGCAGCGGCGCGGAGGCGATCCGGGCCCTGCGCGCGGACCCGGGCATCGCGCTGATCCTGCTCGACATGAACCTGCCGGACATGGGCGGCCTCGACCTCTGCCGGGCCGTCCGGGCGGCGGGCCTGGACGTCGACGTCATCGCGATCACCGCCGTCCGCGACGCCGCGAACGTGCGCGCCTCCGTCGCCGCCGGCATCGTGCAGTACCTGATCAAGCCGTTCGTCTTCAGCGCGTTCGCCGCCAAGCTCGCCAGCTACCGGTCGTACCGCGAGCGGATGCACGGCGCCGACGTCGCCAGCCAGCACGAGGTGGACGGGGCCTTCGCGGCGCTCCGCACCTCCAACGCCCCGGGTCTGGCCAAGGGGCTCTCGGCCCAGACCCTCGAGGCCGTCACCGCACTGCTGGGCCCCGTCGGCCTCTCGGCGGCCGAGCTCGCCACCCGCCTCGACATCTCGCGGGTGACGGCCCGCCGCTACCTCGAGCACCTCGCCGACTCCGGAGTCGCGGACCGCGCGCCCCGCTACGGCTCCCCCGGCCGCCCGGAGCTGGAGTACCGCCGCCGCTGAGCGCGCGTCAGGCGGCCTGCAGCGCGTCGGCGATCTCCTCCTCGATCAGGTCGTGGTTGATCGCCGCGCCCACGCGCAGCCCGTCGGCGGACGAGGCGACGACTTGCGCCATCGGCTCGACCAGCGAGCCCGCGGCGAAGACCCCGGCGACGCCGGTCCGGCCCATCGGATCGACGGCGAGGTGCCGCGCGACTCCCGACGGGTGGTCGGCGAGCTCGAGGCCGAGCCCCTCGGGGAGCCGCCCCTCGACCCGCGGGCCGACGACGAGCGCGTCGAGCTCGTGCCGCCGACCGTCGATCACCACGCCGACCAGGCGGTCGTCCTCGACGAGGACCTTCTCGACGCGGCCGGGCACCAGAGCGATCCCGCGGGCGGCCAGCGCCGCCGCCTCGTCGCCGGCGGGCGCGGGTGCGCCGTGGAGCAGGATCGACGTCCGGTCGCTGAGCTGCCGGAACATCTGCGCCTGGTGCCCGGC
This sequence comes from Rathayibacter sp. AY1C7, assembly GCF_002931865.1. Taxonomy (NCBI): domain Bacteria; kingdom Bacillati; phylum Actinomycetota; class Actinomycetes; order Micrococcales; family Microbacteriaceae; genus Rathayibacter; species Rathayibacter sp. AY1C7. The sequence goes on from NZ_PSWB01000011.1 coordinate 34,135, forward strand.
GAACGAGCTGCCGAGCACGCCGATCCGCCGGCCGCGCACCTCGAAGCCGTGGCAGTAGGGGCAGTGCAGGACGTCCCGTCCCCAGCGGGCGCCGAGCCCGGGGATCTCCGGCAGCAGGTCGCGGACGCCGGTCGCGAGCAGGAGGCGGCGCGCGCGGAGGACCGTGCCGTCGGCGAGGGTCGCGGTCACGCCCTCGGCACCCGCGGAGGCGCGGACCGCCTCGCCCTCGACCACCCGGGCACCGTAGCCCTCGGCCTCGGCGCGCGCCAGGCGCACCAGCTCCGTGGGCGGGACGCCGTCGCGGGTCAGCACGTTGTGGGCACCGGGCGAGGGTGCGTTGCGTGGAGGTCCGCCGTCGACGACGAGGACGTCGCGGAGGCTGCGGCCGAGGGCGGTGGCAGCGGCGAGGCCGGCGAAGGAGGCGCCGAGGATCAGGACGTCGGCGGGGGCGGGGACGGACGGGCCGGTGGGGGCGTCGGTGGAGGTCATGGGTCGATGGTCCGCCGCCCCGGGGCGGGCCGCGAGGATCCGTGCCGTTCCGGCATGCGGCGCGACCGCACGTGCCAGGATGGCGTCGTGCCCGAGACCCCGCCCGCCCCGTCCGACGACGAGATCGTCGCCGCCGTCGGGCCACGGCTCCGGCGCCTGCGCACCCGCCGCGACCGCACGCTCGCGTCCCTCGCGGCCGAGACCGGCATCTCGGCGAGCACCCTCTCGCGCCTCGAGAGCGGAGGCCGTCGCGCGACGCTGGAGCTGCTCCTCCCGATCGCCCGCGCCCTCGGGGCGCCGCTCGACGAGCTCGTCGGCGCCGCACCGGAGGATCCCCGCGTGCACGGCCGGCCGGTGCGCCGGAACGGCATGCTCATCCAGCCGCTCAGCCGCGACGCGGGTGCGCTCCAGGCGTTCAAGCACACGCTCCCGGCCGGGCCGGTGACGGAGCCGGCGGAGCAGCGCGCGCACGAGGGCTTCGAGTGGCTCTACGTGCTGAGCGGGCGGCTCCGCCTGCGGCTCGGCGAGCACGATCTGGTGCTGCCGGCCGGCGAGGCCGCCGAGTTCGACACCCGGGTGCCGCACTGGTTCGGCCGCGCCGACGAGCAGCAGGTCGAGTTCCTCAGCCTCTTCGGCCGCCAGGGCGAGCGGATGCACGTGCGCGCGTCCACGCGCCGCTGAGCGCGGTCACGCCTCGCCGAGCACCTCGCGCGCGAAGCCCTCGGTGCGCGCCCGCAGAGTCGCGATCCGCTGCGCCCGCGCCGCCTCGAGGTCGAACCCGATGTAGGCCACCGACGGGCGCCGCCGCACATTCTCCGAGCACTCGAAGCGGGAGCAGACGAGCGTGCCGAGCGAGTCCCCCGCCCGCCCGGCCGCTCCGGCCTTCCGCGCCCCGAAGAAGACGACGTCGTTCGGGAGCTGCACGTCGCGGCACCACGAGCACTGCGCCCGCGAGCGCGGTAGGGCGTCGGCCTGGGTGAGCAGGACCCCGACGAGGCGCTCCTCCAGCGGCACGACGACGTAGGCGCGGCGGCCCATCCTCCGGTCGCGCCACCCGAGATGGTCGATGACCGACCAGTCGAGCGCGTCGAAGTCCTTCGGCAGCGCGAGATCGGCGACCTCCTTGCGGGAGGCGTTGACGAAGGACTCGCGGATCTCGGTCTCGGTCAGTGGCTGCATAGCGCTTCCGAGCCTAGGCCGGGATCAGCCCAGGTGGGCGACGGCCTCCTTCGGAGCCTGAGCGAGGAACTCCTCCTTCTTCACCCGGATCATCGCGACGGCGACGACGGAGGCGACGACCAGCCCGATCGCGGCCGCGACGAAGACCGCGGAGTAGCCGTCGACGAAGGCGACCGGCGACTGCTGCTCACCCGCGACTCCCGCGTAGAGGGTCGTGAAGATCGACAGCCCGATCGAGCCGCCGATCTGCATGGCGGCGTTCGCGGTCGCTCCGGCGGCACCGGCGTCGTGGGCCGCGACTCCGGTGAGCGCGAGGTTCTGCAGCGGCACGAAGACCATCGCCATGCCGACGCCCAGGAGGATCAGCGCGGGCAGCACCTCTAAGAGGTAGCCGCCGTCGGGGGTGATGCGGCTCAGGTAGAGGAGCCCGGCCGCCGCGATCAGCGGGCCGACGATCATCAGCACGCGCGGGCCGATGCGCGGCAGCAGCTTGGCGGCGACTCCGGCGACGATCATGATCGTCACCGTCATCGGCAGATTGGCCAGGCCCGCCTCGAGCGGCGGCAGGCCCAGGACCAGCTGCAGGTGCAGGGTCAGGTAGAGGGTGGAGCCGATCATCACGCTGCCGACGATCGCCTGGACCAGGAAGGCTCCGCCGCGGACGCGGTCGGCGACGATGCGCAGCGGCAGCGACGGGTGGTCGGAGCGGGCCTGGATCCGCACGAAGAGGGCCAGCAGCAGCACGCCGACGAGGAGGAAGCCGAGGGTGTCGACGCGGAGCCAGCCCTGCTCGGCGAGGGTGAAGCCGTAGACGACGCTCGCGAGCCCGAGCGCGACGGTGATCGTCCCGGCGACGTCGAAGCGGTTGCGCCCCTCCGCGCGGCTCTCGGTGACGAGCAGCTGGCCGGCGATCGCGCCGACTACGACGACGGGGACGTTGACGAGGAGGCACCAGCGCCAGTCGGCGAACTCGGTGAGCAGCCCGCCCAGCACGAGGCCGACGGCGGCGCCCGCTCCGGCGACCGCTCCGAAGACGGCGAAGGCCGTGCCCCGCTCGCGGCCGGAGGGGAAGGAGACGGTGAGGAGGGCCAAAGCGGCCGGAGCGAGCAGCGCGGCGAAGGCGCCCTGCAGCCCGCGGGCGGCGATCAGCTCGGTGCCGGAGGTGGCGAGGCCGCCCCAGGCGGAGGCGGCGCCGAAGCCGATCATCCCGATCAGGTAGGTGCGCTTGCGGCCGGTGTAGTCGGCGATGCGGCCGCCCAGGAGCAGGAGCGCGCCGAACGCGAGGGCGTAGGCGGTGACGACCCACTGGCGCTCGACGTCGGTGAGGCCGAGGTCGGCCTGCGCGGCGGGGAGGGCGATCGTGACGATGGTGCCGTCGAGCACGACGACGAGCTGCGTGAGCGCGAGGATCACGAGCACCCACCAGCGGCGGGCGGAGGAGGGAGCGGACGGGGAGGGCATGGCGGCCTTTCACACGGAGCGGAGCGGGACCGGCGGGTCCGGATCCGAGCCGCGTCATCGGGGCCGAACCACCCCAACCAGTTGGTTGGGCGAAGAAGAGTGTATCGTTCGAGCGCCCGGAGGTGAACCATGGAGCCGACATCCGATGCGGCGCTGCCCGCACGCGAGCGGATCCTCCGCGCGGCCTCCGTCGAGTTCGCCGCCCACGGCTTCGCGGGCGCCCGGGTCGACCGTGTGGCCGCGGCCGCGGGTCTGAACAAGGAGCGGCTCTACGCCTACTACGGCGGCAAGCGCGGCCTGTTCGTCGCGACCGTCGTCGAGGCGCTCGGCGCTCTCGACGAGACGCTCCTCGCCGAGGCGGCGGACCTCCCCGACCTCGCGGGCCGCATGTTCGACCACGTGTGGGAGCACCCGGAGTTCCTGCGCCTGCTCACGTGGGCGCGCCTGGAGGGAGCCGGCGTCTGGGAGGAGGCCGGCGAGCAGCTCGGCGGGGTCCCCGCCCCCGAGGCCCGGGTCCTCGAGTGGCAGCGCACCGGCGTCGTCGACGCGAGCTGGTCCGCCGACGACCTCTTCATCGCCCTCCTCGGCCTCTGCGAGATCTGGCACCTCACCCCCTTCGCCTCCCGGGGCGGGGAGAAGACGCGCGACCGCCGCCGCGCCTTCGTCGTGCACGTCGCGCAGCTGGTGGGCGCACCGCGCTGAGGCCGACCCCTCCCCCGGCAACGGAAGCGACGTCGGCATCTCCGATCCGGACGCGGTGGACGGGGCGGCTCATCCCTCCGAGCCGGAACCCGACGGATCGGAGGAGACTGGGAGGTCCCGCGGATCCGGCTTCGGGACGACCCCTTCATCACCCGGAAGGACCGCGCCCGCCGCGCGCTGAGCCTCGTCCTCGAGGAGGAGTGATTCGAAATCGCCGGGCGCGCACGGCATCTCCGCCCCGATCATGTACATCTCCTCGACAGCGCCGGTGACGAAGCTCGCCCGCAGCACCGGTCCGCCCTGCCCGTAGACCGTCGGGCGCGGAGTCGAATCGGTCACTCTCACCGTCATCCCCAGCGACTCCCAGTAGTCCGCGACCTTCCGCGCATCCCCCTCGACATCGGTGCCCGCCGGGGCCCACCAGGCGTAGCTGTAGCTCGCACCGCTCACCCGGTCGCCGGGGCCGCACACATCGGGCCTGGCCGCGCCGCTCCGCGGCCACCACCCCTCCACATCGAGCCGCCCCGCGGAGTCCCGCACGAACTCCACCACCCGATCCCGACCCTCCCGAGGACTCATCGTGCTCACCGGTCTCGCCTCCTTCTCCGTTGCACAAGCGGTCATCGACATCACGAGCAGAGCGGCGACGGTCAGCGCGACGCCCGTCCGCTGAGGAGAGCCTCTACCCGCCATGGGAGGCTCCCACGACCGCCTTCTGGAAGGCGGTCGGTCCGAGCGGCCGGTTCTCGGTCAGCAGGTCGAGTCGCCGGGAGACGGCCCACGCCGCGTTCTGCAGGGACTCGGTGTTCGTGTCGAGATACCCCGCGAGATCGCCGTCGTCGCTCTTCAGCGCAGCGTGATCCGTCACGATCCTCCCGGCGTCGCCTCCGGTCTCCACACCGAAGACGCGCGCGCCGAAGTCCTCGTCAGCGGGATCCGTGTGGTGGTTCCAGCTGAAGGCGCGGCCCATCCACGCGGCCTCGTCGCCGCTCTCGGTCTCGCCGAGGTACTTGTCCCGCGCCTGCCCCGCGAAGACGGATTCCGCGTGCAGGTCGCTCGCCTCGTCGACGCTGTCCGGGAGGCCGGCCGAGCCCAGCGTCACGACGACCCCGAGCTCGACGTCCGAGCGCGAGGCGGCGACGGCCATGACGGTGCTGCCGTAGGAGTGGGCGACGACGTTCGGCTTCGGCAGGTCGTCGCCCCGGACCGCGGAGAGCCCCTGGACAGCCGAGGCGAGTGCGGCGCCGCCGGCGACCGCCTGGTTCGAGGTGAGGACGTCCATGCCGTTCCCGCCGAGCCGCGCCATCGGCGGGGTCTCGTAGCCGATCCAGGAGACGACGGCGCTGCCGGGCGGGAGGAGCGACTGCAGATTCTGCGACGCCTTCGTCCATCGGGTCATGCTCTCCGTCGTCTGTCCCATCCCGGGGACGGCGTAGGTGACGTTCGTGGCGGTGTCGGGATCGCCGATCGAGACGGCGGCGAGCGGAGGCTCGTCGGCGGTCAGGGAGATGAGGAAGCGCGGGTCCTGACCGAGACCGCGCCGGAGCGATGCCCGCACGTCCCTCAGCGCCACCAGCTGCGACTCCACCGCCGCGAGTCGCTCCCCGTCGTCCGCCTTCCCGCGCAGGCCCGCCGCCTCGCTCCTCAGCGCCACGATCCGCGCCCTCAGCGCCCTCTCGTTCGCCCTCACCCGGGCGCGGTAGGGAACACCCTCCAGATTCCCGATCACCCCGGGCAGACCGGCGACCAGCGCCTCCTGCTGCGGCGAGAAGCGCGCGCCGTCCGTGGAGTCGAGGCTCCGCCACCAGTCGTTCACGAGGGTCGGAGCCAGTCGCCCGAGGCGGGCCGCGAGATCGGGCGACGCGGCGAGGAGTGTCGCGAGATCGTCGGACGAGAGCGCCGCGAGGGAGTCGAGCAGGCTCCGGCCGCCCCGGGGCCGCGCCAGGGTGCCGACGGCGTCGAGGACGGGAACGGAGAGCGCCGCTCCCCCGGCGGCGGTGAAGGCCAGGGAGATCTGCTCGACCCAGGTCGCGTCGGCCGCACCGATCGACAGCAGCTCGCGGAAGCCCTGGAGCACCGAGAAGGACTCGACCGGCGCCCACGAGCAGCGGTTGCCGAAGGCTCCCCAGGCGGCCATCAGATCCTGGAGCCGGGAGCGCATCGCCTCGTCCGCCTGCCGGGTCTGCGAGACGAACACGTCGAGACGCTCGGGGTCGGCGGAGGTCGTGCCTCCCGAGGCGGGGCCGCCCGGGGACGTGCGGGGCACCGACCGGGGGGAGAACAGCGCACGGATCGGCGGAGGCACGACCGGCCGATCGGACGGCGGCCGGTCGACGACCTCCTCGACTCCCGCCGCGAGGGCCGCGACCGGATCGAGGCGGCGCTGCTGCTCGCGCTCGTCCGCCCGCCGCTCCCAGGCCGCGTACTCCTCCCGGCGCCGACGCTCCTCCTCGGCCTTCCGTGCCACGAGCCGAACCGTGTCGGCGAGCTCGTGCAGCTCGGCGCTCAGCCGACCGCGATTCTCCCTGTCGCAGACGCAGACCCGGCGGAACAGCTCGGCGTACGCGCCGCGGAACTCGCCCAGCGCGTACTCGGCAGCGACGGACCTCAGCAGCCCCTGGGAGGCGAGCGCCTCCGCCGCCTCGTCCGAGGCGCGGACCAGCTCCGCCGCTGCTGCGTGGTCGAAAGAGAACAGGGTCATCGCCTCCTGAGTGAGAACATCTCAGGAAATGTAGAACGGCCACGACACCGTCGGCACCGGGTGGCGCGAGACGGCACGCGGTCAGCGCGCCCGCGCCGCGTCCGGCGGCCCGCACGCAGAAGTGGCGCGGACCCCGTCGGTCCGCGCCACTCGTCCAGATCATGCGGGTCACTCCGCCGCGGTCAGCCGCTCCAGGTATCCCGCGAACGCACGCAGGTCCTCCTCGGGCCAGGCGCTCAGCGCCTCCTGCATCCGCTGCCGCTGACGGCCGCCGAGGTCGCGCATCCGCTCGCATCCGGCCGCGCTGAGCGAGAGGAACCGCGCTCGGCCGTCGGCGGGATCGGAGGTCATCTCGACCAGGCCCAGCTCGGCGAGCTGGCGGGCCTGGCGGCTGATCGCGCTGCGGTCGACCCCGAGCCGCTCCGCCGCGGCGCCGGAGTGGACCGGACCGCAGCGCTCGAGGATCCGCAGCAGCCGCAGTCCGAAGGGCGGCAGCGCCGGGTCGATCGACGCCGCCGCGTCCCGGACGGCGAGGCGCACCTGGACGGCGAGCACGGTGATCTGCTCCTCGACCTCGTGCAGCGCCTCGGCCGAGGGCGCGGCGGCGGGCATCAGGAGCGCTCGATCACGTCGACGGAGCCGGTGGGAGCGGCGTGCCGGGCGTGCCCGACCGGCTCCTCCTGCCGCTCCTCGTCGGCGTGGCGGCCGTGTCCGACGGGAGTGGCCTCGCGACCCTCCCGGGCGTGCGTCGCGTCGTCCGTCCGCCGGGCCTGGCCGACGGGGCGGAGCGCCGCCTGGCCGTCCGAGGCGGCGATGAGGGCGTCCTCCGCGGCCTGCAGCGGAGTGGTCGGCTCCGCCTTGAGCTGCACCGCGTTCTTCGAGCCGAGGCTCACGTTGGGCAGGAGGACGACGGCGATCAGCGTGACCACGGCGAGCGGGATGCTGTAGAGGAACACGTCGCCGACGCCGATCCCGTAAGCGCTCTCGACCACGACGCGCACGGCGTCGGGCAGGGTGGCCGGCTGCGGGATCGTGCCGCTGCCCAGCGCCTGCGCGGCGAGAGCCTGGTCGGCGGGAGCGAGCCCCGCGATGCCGGTCTTGATGCGGTCGGCGATCACGGTGCCGAGCATCGAGCCCAGGACCGAGACTCCGACGGTGCCGCCGAGGCTGCGGAAGAACGTGACCGCGCTGGTCGCGACGCCGAGGTTCTTCACCTCGATCGAGTTCTGCACCACCAGGACGAGGTTCTGCATCAGCATGCCCAGGCCGGCGCCGAGGACGGCCATGTAGATCCCGACGAGGACCAGGTCCGTGTCGTAGCGGAGGGTGCTGAGGAGGGAGGTTCCGATCACGGCGAGCACGCCGCCGCTGATCATGATCGCCTTCCACTTGCCGGTGCGGGAGATGATCCCGCCGAAGATCGTCGACGCGATCAGCAGGCCGGCCATCATCGGGATGGTGAGCAGACCCGACTGGGTCGGCGTGGCTCCGCGGGCCAGCTGCATGTACTGCGCGAGGAAGACGGCGACGCCGAACATCGAGACGCCGACCGAGATGCTCGCCACGACGGCGAGGCTGAAGGTGCGGTTCTTGAACATCCCCATCGGGATGATCGGCTCGGCCACGGTGAGCTCGGTGATCACGGCGGCGATCAGCAGCACGACGGCACCGCCGACCATGACCGCGGTCTCCCACGAGGCCCAGTCGAAGTTCTTGCCGGCGAGGGAGACCCAGATCAGCAGGAGCGAGACTCCGCCCGCGATGAGCACGGCGCCGAGGTAGTCGATCCGCACCTTGCGCTTCGGGTGCACGGGGAGGCGGAGGGTCATCTGGAGGAGGACGATCGCGACGATCGCGACGGGCATCGCGATGAAGAAGTTCCAGCGCCAGCCGAACGCGTCGGTCACGACGCCGCCCAGGAGCGGGCCGCCGACGGTGCCGATCGCCATCACGCCGCCGAAGAGGCCGGCGTACTTGCCGCGCTCACGGGGGCTGATGATGTCGGCCATGATGATCTGGCTCAGCGCGGCGAGTCCGCCGGCGCCCAGGCCCTGGAACACGCGGAAGACGATCAGCATGTTCGTGTCCTGCGAGAAGCCGGCCAGGGCGGAGCCGATGACGAACAGCCCGAGGGCGAGCTGGATCAGCAGCTTGCGGTTGAACAGGTCGGCGAACTTGCCCCAGAGCGGGGTGGAGACCGTGGTCGCGAGCAGGGTCGCGGTGACGACCCAGGTGTAGGCGTTCTGGTCGCCCTTGAGGTCGGAGATGATCCGGGGCAGCGAGGTCGACACGACCGTGCCCGCGAGGATCGAGACGAACATGCCCAGCAGCAGGCCGCTGAGCGATTCGAGCACCTGGCGGTGCGACATGGCGCCGTCCGGTCCGGCGGGGGCGTGCGGCTCGGTGGTTCCGCGCGATGCGGCGCGGTGTTCGGGGTGTGACATGGGCTCCTCTTCAGCACGGCGGCGGTTCTAGTTGACCGCGATCAACTATTGACCAAGAGCAACTATATAGCCGGGCGTCACGAATCTCCAGTGGCACTCTGCTGTCGCCCAGGCGCCGCTCCGGCCGCGCCTATCCTCGGAGCATGGACAACATCGATCGGAAGATCCTCGATCTGCTGCGCCAGAACTCCCGCGCGGGCTACGGCGACATCGGCGGCGTGGTCGGGCTCTCCGCCTCCGCGGTGAAGCGCCGCGTCGACCGCCTCGTGGCCGACGGCGTGATCCGCGGCTTCACGATCAAGGTCGACCCCGCGGTCGACGGCATGGCCACCGAGGCCTACGTCGAGCTCTTCTGCCGCGGCACCGTCGCTCCGGACGAGCTCCGCCGCATCCTCTCCGCGGTCCCCGAGGTCGTCGACGCGGGCACGGTCACCGGCTCCGCCGACGCGATCGTCCACATCCGCTCGCGCGACATCCCCAGCCTCGAGCTCGCCCTCGAGAAGGTCCGCATCGCGCCCAACGTCGACCACACGCGCTCCGCGATCGTCCTCTCCCGCCTCATCCAGCGCAGCGAGGCCTGACGGATCGCGCCACCTCCTCGACGCGCGTCGCGACCGCCTGGTACTCCATACCTGTATGGTGAATCCAGGAGGGCGAGCGTGAGCGACAGGGAACAGGCCGGTACGGCGGCACGACGGAGACGGCGCATCTGGCTGATGCTGCCGGCACTGTTCGTCGGCGTCCTGGCCGGGCACCTCGTCGCGACCGCGGTGGGCGCCGAGGATCCGTGGGACGTCGTGGTCACCGCCGCCGTCGCGGCAGCGGTGGCGTCCGTCGTCCTCGCCCTCGTCGACCGGCGGCGCTGAGCCCTCCCTCCTGGATCGGAATCCGAGGGAGGGAACGACGATGGAACGACAGAGGACGAGCACGGCACTGGTCGCGGCGGCGGCCGCTCTGCTGGCGGTGCCGCTGTTCACAGCGCAGGCCGCGCACGCCGAGCCGGCGAGGCAGGAGACGAGCAGCCGGGTGCACCTCGAGGCACGGGGCGGATCGGCGTCGACGGTGACCTTCGACGTCACCGACGACACGCGGATCGTCGAGCTGGCGGGCGGCGGGGTCGGCTTCACGGACGGCGCCGAGACGTCCGACGCACTCCCGGAGAGGATCGACGTCGGACGCGGCCGCACCGTGTCGGGCCACTGGTCGATCGACGACTCCGACACGCTCACCTTCCACTTCGCCCCGGACTCGGCGTCCCGCTCGGCGGCGGGCGGCCTGCACCTGAACAGCGACTGGAGCTCGCCCGAGTGGGGCCACTGCGTCGCCGGGAGCGGCGTCAGCGGTGCCGCGACCGGCGGGGTGATCGGCGCGATCTCCGGTCCCGGCGCGATCGCCTCCGCGACCGGCGGGCTGCTCGCGGGGATCATCGGCGGAGCGATCACCTGCTGAGCGCCGCCTCCTGAACGACCCGGATCAGGCGGGCGCGTCCGCTGCGGTGTGGACGCGCTCGCCGCCGATCCAGGTGCCCAGCACCCGGGTGTCCCCGATCGCGCGGGGGTCGCCGGCGAAGGGGTCCCGGTGCAGCAGGGCGAAGTCCGCCGCGAGTCCCACGGCGATCGAGCCCGACTCGCCCTCCAGGCCGTTCACCCACGCCGAGCCGGCCGTGGAGGCGGAGAGGGCGGTGGCGAGGTCGAGGCGCTGCTCCGGGAGGAACACCTCCTCGCTCCACCCCGGCTCGCGCTCGGACGGCGCCGAGAGCCGGTTCACCGCGACGTGGATCGCGGCGAGCGGGTCGGGCGTCGACACCGGCCAGTCGCTCCCCGCGGCGAGCACCGCGCCCGAGCGGAGCAGGTCGCCGAAGGGGTACTGCCACGAGCCGCGCCGCTCACCGAGGAACGGCAGCGTCAGCTCCACCATCTGCGGCTCCAGCGAGGCCCACAGCATCTGCAGGTTGGCCGCGACGTCGAGCGCACGGAAGCGCGGCAGGTCGTCCGGATGCACGACCTGCAGGTGCGCGAGGTGGTGGCGGTTGCCGCGGCGCCCGTTCGCCTCGATCGCCCGCTCGACGGCGTCCAGGCACTCGCGCACGGCGCGATCGCCGATCGCGTGGAAGTGCACCTGGAACCCGGCCGCGTCCAGGAGCGGCACGGCCTCGTTCAGGAGGCGCGGGTCGACCATCGAGAGGCCGTCGCCGTGACCGTGGCCGCCGTGCCCGTCGAGGTAGGGCTCGAGCATCGCCGCCGTGAAGTTCTCGGCGACCCCGTCCTGCATGATCTTGACGGTCGTCGGCGCGAAGCCGTCGGCGGCGAGCGCCGCGCGCCGCTCGACGAGCTCCGGGATCTGCTCGACGCCGCGGCCCCGGTCCCACCACAGCGCACCGCGGACGCGCCCGGTCAGCTCGCCGCTCAGCGCCGCGCGGCGGTACACCGGACCGGGGTCGCCCACATCGCCGTAGGAGCCGATGATCGCGTCCTGCCACGCCGTCACTCCGAACGAGTGCAGGGTCTCCTGCCCGAGGAGCAGCGCGCGGTGGAGCTCGTCCGCGCTCGCGGGCGGGAGGTGGCGGCGGACCGCGTCCATCGCCCCCTCGTGCAGGGTGCCGGAGGGGGTGCCGTCGGCCAGGCGCTCGATGCGGCCGTCGGCGGGGTCCGGCGTCGTGCGGTCGATCCCCGCGAGGCGCAGTGCGGCGGAGTTGACCCAGGCACCGTGCCCGTCGGCGTTGGTGAGGAAGGCGGGCCGGTCAGGGACGACCGTGTCGAGCTCGCGGGCGGTCGGAGTGCCTCCGGGGAAGTCGGGCAGGTTCCAGCCGCCGCCGAGGATCCACTCCGCTCCGCTCTCCCGAGCCGCGTACTCGGCGACCGTCGCCAGGTGCTCGGCGGGCGACCCTCCCGCTCCGAGCCAGCAGCGCAGCAGCGCGGCACCGCCCCAGACCGGGTGCACGTGGGCGTCCTGGAAGCCGGGGACGAGCATCCGGCCCTCGAGGTCGACCACCTCGGTGCGCGGCCCGATCAGGTCGGAGGCGTCGGCGCCGACCGCGACGATCCGCCCTCCGACGACAGCGACGCCGTGCGCTCGGGAGCGCACGGCGTCGGCGGTGAAGACGGCGCCGCCGGTCAGGACGAGATCGGGGGCGCGCACGGGTTCAGAAGCCCGCGGGAGCGAAGGCCTGCGTCATCTGGGAGAAGAGCGACACCGTCCAGCCGATCGCGATGAGGAACGACACGACCACGACGCCGAGGAAGACCCAGAGCGGGAGGAGTCCGCCGCCGGTCACGCGCTTCACGACCACGCTGCGGCCGATCACGTAGACGTAGGGAGCGGCGAGGAAGGCCCACGCCCAGTGGAACGGACGCTGCAGGCCGGCTCGCTTCAGCTGGCGCCAGTCGAGGAAGGCGAAGACGACCTCCGCCGCGTAGATCAGGAAGCCGACGACCTGGAGCACGCCGAGGCCGACGAGGTAGGCGGTCGACATCCCCATCGAGGAGCTCGGCCCGTAGGTCGAGGCCATCGACGAGTCGACGATCGCGCTCGGCGGGAGGAGGAAGATCGACAGCGCCGAGAGCAGCGGCAGGAGGACTACCACCCAGATCCACGGGGTGGACGTGACGATGCTCGTGTCGCGCTGCTGCACGGGTGCTCCGGGAGCCGCGGCGTAGGCCGGGTACTGCGGCTGCTGCTGGTTGTAGGGCTGCTGCGGCTGCTGGCCGTAGGGCTGCTGGCCGTACCCCTGCTGGCCGTACTGCTGGGGAGCCTGCTGGCCGTAGCCCTGCTGCGGCTGCTGCTGGCCGGAGGGCTGCTGCTGCTGCGGCTGCTGACCGGCGCCCTGCTGGCCGTAGCCCTGCTGCCCGTAGCTCTGCTGCGGGTCGGCGGACGACGGCTGCTGCGGATACTGACCCGAGGCCGACTGCCCGTAGCTCGTCGCCGCTCCGCTCGACGTCTCCCCGTAGGCGGGACGCTCGGCGGGCGGCGCAGGCGGAGTCGGTGCGGTCGGCGGAACGGGAGTCGCGGCGGCCTGCGCCGACCCGCTCTCGGCCGGGGCGGTGGGAGTGGCCGCCGGCGCGTCGCGGAGCGACTCCGTCCAGCCGGTCCCGTCCCACCAGCGCTGACGGGACGAGCCCGCCGGGTCCGGGTACCACCCGGCGCGGGGTCCGGAGGCCTCGCCGCCCGTGCTCGCGCCCTGGTCCGTGCCGGTTCCGTTGTCGTCCGTCATGGCGTCCTCCACTCCCCTCCGGGCGTCTGCCCGCGATCTCGGACCACCGTAGCGCCGCGACACGATGCATGGCCTGAGGGCGAGCTGATCGCGCGCTGTCCGAGCGCTGTCCGCACCGGCAGGCGCCGGAGGCCGCCGACCGCCAGGATGGACGCATGCCCCACCTCCTCCGAGCCCGCGCCGCCCTCTTCGACATGGACGGGACGCTCGTCGACTCGACGGCCGTCGTGGAGACCATCTGGGGCGCCTTCGCCGAGCGCTTCGCTCTCGACCACGACGCGGTGCTCGGCGCCGTTCACGGTGTCCGCGCCGCCGATAGCGTCCGCCGCTTCGCTCCGGCCGGCAGCGACGTCGACGCGATCGTCGCGGAGCTCGACGCGTACGAGCTCGAGCACACCGAGGGCACCGTCGAGATCCCCGGCGCGACGGCGTTCCTCGCCTCACTCCCCCGCGAGCGCGTCGCCCTGGTCACGTCCGCGAGCCCGGCACTGGCGGCCGCCCGTCTGGCCGCGGCGGGCGTCCCCTCCCCCGACACCGTCGTCACCGCGCACGACGTCGCGAACGGCAAGCCCGCTCCCGACGGCTACCTCGCCGCCGCGGCCCTGCTCGGCGTCTCCCCCGAGGAAGCGCTGGTGTTCGAGGACGCCGAGGCCGGCATCCGGGCGGGTCTGGACGCGGGCATGCGCGTGATCGTCGTCGGGAGCCACGAGAGTGCGAGCACCCGGGGGCTGCCCCGGATCGCGCACTACTCCGACGCGCGCGCCGCGCTCGAGGGCGACGAGCTCGTCGTCACCCTCGGCGGGCCTCAGTAGCGGATCGCGTCGATCACCTTCACCCGCACGGCGACGATCGCCGGCACCAGGCCCGCGAGCGCGCCGACGAGGGTCGCCGCCCCGAGCCCGAGCAGCGCCGCCTCGGCCGGGAAAGGCGGGATGTCGGCGATCCCGTTGTCCTGCACGAAGGCCACCGTCCACGGGTTGGTGACGAGGATGACCGCGACCGTCACGCCGACCACTCCCGCGACGACGGTCGCCACGACGCTCTCCATCATGATCGAGAAGAAGATGCGGCCGGAGGAGGCGCCGAAGCTGCGCCGGATGCCGATCTCGCGGATCCGCTGCCGGACGGTGACCAGGGCGATGTTGAGCAGTCCGAGCGCGCCGAGCGCCAGCACCAGGCCCGCCACGCCGCCGATCACCCAGGTCAGCACGCCGAAGGGGTCGGAGTCGTAGACCAGGTAGTCCTGCCGGTCGACCGACACCTCGAAGTCGGATCCCAGGGCGCCGGCCACGTCGCGCTCCACCGCCGCGGCGAGGGGCTCGGCCAGGTCGAGCGGCACCCACATCTCGTAGTTCGGCACGCCCTGCCCGCCGTACTGCGGGTCGGCGTCGCGGGCGACCGCCGGGTAGGCGTCCGCGAGCATCATCATCGACGGATCCGTCTCGAACTGCGAGGAGGGAGTCACGCCGACCACCACGCCCGTGACGTCGCGCTCGGAGCCGAGCAGGGTGACCACCGGGTGGGTGCGCAGATCCGGGCTCCCGATCCGCTCCCAGAAGCGCTCGTTGACGACGAGTGCGGGAGCGAGGCGCTGGGAGTCGCGGGCGGTGAACCAGGAGCCGTCCACGATCTTCAGCCGGTGCATCTCGGCGAAGGGCTGGTCGACCGCCTGCACCGCGACGTCGACGGCGCCGTCGGCGAACTGGACGCGCGCGCTGCCGTAGGTCGAGCGGCTCGCGTAGGTGATGGAGTAGCGCTCGAGCGCACCGGTCCACGCGGCCTGGAGTGCGTCGGCATCCACCTCGGCGGTGCCGGTGCCGGAGGGGTAGGCGGAGAGGAAGAGGCTCGCCGGGCGCCCGCTGGAGCGCTCGGCCTGCTCGATGCTGGCCTGGCGGGCGATGCCACCGGCGGCGACGACCGCGGTCAGGGCGGCGACGGCCACCGCGACTCCGATCAGCGAGAGCAGCACGCGGCCGCGGTGGATCCGCAGCTCGGTCCACGCCTCGACGATCGCGCCGGCGATCCCGACGAGCGCGCGCATCAGAGGACCACCCCCTCGGCGACGGGGCCCGCATCCGCGGTCGAGCCCAGGCGGCCGTGGTCGAGCCGGTAGTGGCGCTCGGCCCGCGCCGCGATGGCCGGGTCGTGGGTGATGGTGACCAGCGCGGAGCCGGACTCGCGGGCGATCTCGTCGAGCAGGCCCATCACGCTCTCGCCGGTGTCGGTGTCGAGGGCGCCCGTCGGCTCGTCGGCGAGGATCAGCCGCGGTCGGCGCACCAGGGCGCGGGCGATCGCGATCCGCTGCTGCTCGCCGCCGGACATGCGCCCGGGCATCGAGTCCACGCGGTGCCCGAGGCCGACCCGCTCCAGCATCTCGGCCGCGAGGTCGCGGCGGCGCCAGAACTCCGATCCGGTCGCGTAGAGCAGCGGCGTCATCACGTTCTCGCGGGCGGTCCGCCCCTCCAGCAGGTTGAACTGCTGGAAGATGAAGCCGATGCTGCCGCCGCGGATGCGCGCGCGGGCCCGCGAGGACAGGGTCTCGGTGGGAGCACCCTCGAGCAGCATCCGCCCCTCGGTGGGCTCGTCGATGAGTCCGAGGATGTTGAGCAGCGTCGACTTGCCGGAACCGCTGCGGCCCACGACCGAGACGTGGTCGCCCTCGCCCACCTCGAGATCGACTCCGTCGAGGATCGTCAGCGGCGGCGCGTCGGGCAGCGGGACGACCTTGCGGATACCCTCGAGCCGGAGGATCGTCACGAGCAGAAGACCGAGCCGTCGGGCTGCGCGATGCAGTCGCCGCCCAGCTGGACGTCGGGAGCAGCCTCCTCCGCGCCCGGCACGAACTGCAGGAGCTCGGCGCCCTCCTCCACTCCGCCGGTGATCTCGACGGAGCTGCCGTCGGTGAGTCCCAGCGTCACCGGGACCTCCTCGGTGCTGCCGTCGTCCGCCCGGCGGAACACGACGCCGGACTGGGCGGTGCCCTCGACCGCGGTGGTCGGCACGACGAGGACGTCCTCCGCCTTGCCTCCCGCGAGAGTCACCGAGGCGGCAAGCCCGGGGAACACGGTGACCTCCGTCGGCACCTGGCAGGTGAAGCTCGTGCCGGAGCCGCCGGTGGAGGTTCCACCGCCGCCGTCCGTCGCTCCGCCGGTCGTGCCGCCCTCGCCGGCTCCGGCGAGAGGGGTGCTGATGGTGAGGTCGGTGCAGGTGAAGCCGGCGGGCCCGCCGGTGATCGCGACCTGCGCCTCTGTCGGCCGGTTCTGGATGCGGTAGAGCTGCTGCGCGTCGATCGTGCCGGTGACGGCGTAGCTCGGCGGCGCGACCTGTCCGGTCACCTCGCCGACCGTGACGGCCTGGTCGTGGATGACGCCGAGGGCGCTGAGGGTGCCGCCGGTCGCGGCGTAGACCCGCTCGAAGCGCACGGAGGGCTCCTGCTGGGTGAGGGTGACGGCGCCGTCCGGGCCGGTCGTCTCGACCGGGTCGCGCGGAGTCTCGACGCGGATGTCGTAGATGAGATCGCCCGACGCGACGGCCGCGCCCTGCTGCACGTAGACGTCGTCGACCGTTCCGGCCGCCGTCGCCTTCAGCGGCACGGCGGGGTCGGCGGCGACGGTGCCCTGGAGGGTGAGGTCGTTGGTGACCGTGCCGCGGGCGACCGTGACGGTCGGCTCGGTGATCTCACCGGTCGGCTGCGTCGGATCGGCCTCGGCCGCGCCGTCCGGGAAGAACGCGATCTTCACCAGGGCGATGCTCGCCGCTCCGATGATGACCATCCACACGATCGGGAACACCCAACGCCGAACCGCACCCATCAAGTCCCCCGACTCCGCTTCCAGGGCGCTCCGCCGTGGGGCGCCGGAGGCAGCCTATCCGGCGGGGAGGTCGCGTCACGGACCGTGGCGCGCCCGTCAGCCGACGAGCGCCGCGACGATCGAGGCGACGCGGCGCGCCCTCGTCTCGGCGGCCTTCGCGCCCTCGACCGACGTGACGTGGGCCTTCCGCGCGCTCGGCGAGAGCGCGGCGAAGCGCTCCGCAGCGCCCGCTGAGGCCAGCGCGGACGCCAGGTCCTCCGGCACGGCGACCTCGCGCGGCGCGGTGTCGAGCTCGATCACGACGTCGATCGCGTCACCGCCGGCGAGCTGCGTCTCGCGGCGCTTCTCGGCCGAGAACGGGATGAGCGCGCGTCCGCCCATCGCTCCGACCGTGCTGGTGAAGCGGTAGCCGTTCACCGTCACCGCGACGGCGGGACGCTTGCCGCCGCCGAGTGCCTCGAGGACCTCGGGCGGCACCTCGATGCCGGTGTTGTTGCCGATCTGGAAGAGCGTCGTGGTGAACTGCACGAGGCGATGATGGCACGGACTCCCGCGTGTCGCGCGGCCGATCGCCGTACGGATGCGGGGGGCCGTCGACTCGATCCTCGTCGACCTCCCGTTCACGGATCCGGAGCGCTCGAGGGCGTTCTCCCCGGCGCTCGGCCGGAGCCTGAATCCTCTGTTCAGGCCTGAGTCCTCTGTTCAGCGACGACGCCGCCTGCTCCGTCGCCTCCGAGAACGTGTCCGCGATGGTCGTCCCGCACCCCTCCTTCTCGACCTCCAGGTCGAAGGAGATCATCGACGCGCGCTCCCAGGTGCAGGCCCTCTTCGCGGTGAGCGTCGGCAGTCGGGAGGAGGTCGGGAACGGGCCGGCCTCCAGCGGCGCCGAGCCGGTCGCGGTGCAGGACCTCGGCTCCATACGGGCGCGCGGCCTCGTGGACCCTGACGGCCACGTCCGGGAGTCCCTGTACACGGATCCAGCCGCGGCCGAGGCCGGTCCGCCCCGGGAGCGAGGGGTCGGTGCGCTCAGCAGGAGCGGGTGTCGGGGTCTCCGAGCGAGGAGCGCACGGCGTCGACCGTCATCCTGCCCTCGGGGTCGAGCCGGGCGAGCATGCGCGACATGATGTCGGCCAGCTGCGGGATCTGCTCGGCGTCGAGCGGATCGATGACGTCGGCCAGCACGGTCGCGACGTGACCGGGCGCCGTGTCGACGATCTTCTGGAGGCCGGCGTCGGTGAGCACCGCGTTCGTGGCGCGGCCGTCGGAGGCGCAGGGGCGGCGCTCGAGGTAGCCGCGGGCGACGAGGCGGGTCACCACGTGCGAGAGCCGGGGCAGGGTCGCGTTGGTGCGGGCGGCGAGCGTGGTCATCCGGAGGGCGCGGTCGGGCGCCTCGGACAGCATCGCCAGCGTCAGGTACTCGAAGTGCGTGAGTCCCGCGTCGCGCTGCAGCTGAGTGTCGAGGGCGCCCGGCAGCAGTTCCACGACCGCGATGAAGCGCAGCCAGGCGTCGAGCTGATCGGGCGTCAGCCAGCGTGTCTCGGGCGCACTCATCCCCCCACCCTACCCACTACTTGCCGCGACAAGTAAGTCCCCCGCGCCTCGTCGAGCCGCGTCCCGGGGCTCCGTCGGGAGGCCGACCCGCGCCAGCCCGATCCATACCATCCCCGCAAGCACCGCCCCCGAGGCGAACCAGCGATCCGCGTACCAGCGGATCGCTGTAGCCGAACGCCCCCCGCTCCTCAGAACGCACCCCGTCGCGAAGCCGACCGCGCCACACAGAATCCACACCATCCCCGCGAGCACCGCCCCCGAGGCGAACCAGCGATCCGCGTACCAGCGGATCGCTGTAGCCGAACGCCCCCCGCCCTGCAGAACGCACCCCATCGCGAAGCCGACCGCGCCACACTCGATCCACACCATCCCCGCAAGCACCGCCCCCGAGGCGAACCAGCGATCCGCGTACCAGCGGATCGCAGTAGCCGAACGCACCACGCTCCTCAGAACGCACCCCATCGAGAAGCCGACCGCGCCACGCCCGTCAGGGACGGGCGTGGAATCGACTACAGCACGTCGTCGCTCAGATCGATCGGGTTGCCGAAGCGGTGGTTCGTGATCGAGATCGCCTGCTCGCGGAGGAAGGGCAGCAGTTCGACGCGGCCGGCGGGGGTGACCGGGTCGGCGTAGACGGCGGTGTCGAGGGCGCCGCCGAGGGCTTCGGCGAGGGCGGTCGCGAGGGGGACGCGGGATCCGTCGGCGCGGGTGAGCGGGACCGGCGTGCCCGTGCTGCCGCGGGTCATGCCGGCGACGACGTCGGTGAAGGAGCCGGTCGAGTCGTACGATCGGCGGACGACGGCCTGCTGTCCGTGCGTCGGGCTGCCGGGGGCCTGCGGGCCCGCGTAACCGTCGACGCGGTCGGAGACGATGTCGCCGATGATGCGGATGCGCGGCGCCGTGATGCGGCCGGCCGCGGCGCGCTCGAGCCACTGGGCGTCGGTCTCGACGACGATGCGCGGGACGAGGCCCGCCATCTCGGCGAGCTCGTCGCCGCCGAGCATCTCCTGGACCCGCGGCGGGAGCGGGAGGGACGTGGAGATGTCCATCCGGGAGCGGGTCAGCAGACCGGCGGCGATGACGCGGAGGAGCTCTCCGAGGTCGCCGCCGTCGGCCAGGCGCAGCGCGATCGGCACGCGGAGGTAGCGGAACAGGTTGCGCTCGACGCCGACCTTCGAGATGTCGGTGACGACTCCGAACTCGGTCGCCCAGGCGAGCTGGTCGGAGAGTGCGGAGCGGCGGAGCAGGTCGAACTGCTCGAACCGGAGCGAGGACTGGGCCGCCTCGATGAACTGGCGCGCGCGGTCGTCGAGGCCGCGCAGGTGCAGCGTCGAGGAGGAGCGCGCGGGCGAGGGCTTCCAGGAGCCGAGGCCGATGAGGTGGTTGGGTCCGCCCGCCTTCGCGCCGCCGCCGACGGACGAGCGCTTCCAGCCGCCGAAGGGCTGGCGCCGGACGATGGCTCCGGTGATGCCCCGGTTGACGTAGAGGTTGCCCGCCTCGACCGAGTCGATCCAGAGGGCGAGCTCGTCGGCGTGCAGGGAGTGGAGCCCGGCAGTGAGCCCGTACTCGGTGCCGTTCTGCATCCGGACGGCGTCCTCGAGGGTCGCCGCGTGCATGATCCCCAGCACCGGGCCGAAGAACTCGGTGAGGTGGACGTAGCTGTCCTCGGTGACGCCCTCGCGGATCCCGGGCGACCAGAGCGTGCCGCTCTCGTCGAGGCGCTGCGGCTCGACGAGCCACGACTCGCCTCCGCCCAGCGTGGTGAGCGCGTGCAGGAGCTTGCCGGTGGGCTCCTCGATGAGCGGCCCCATCACCGCCGACGGGTCGTCGGGCCGGCCGACGCGGAGCGACGTGACGGCGTCGACCAGCTGGGCGCGGAAGCGCTTGGAGCGGGCGACCGAGCCGACCAGGATCACCAGGGAGGCGGCGGAGCACTTCTGGCCCGCGTGCCCGAAGGCGCTGCGGACGATGTCGGCGACGGCGAGGTCGTAGTCGGCGTGGGGAGTGACGATGATCGCGTTCTTGCCGCTGGTCTCGGCCTGCAGTGCGAGGCCGGGCCGCCAGGAGCGGAAGAGGCGGGCGGTCTCGTAGGAGCCGGTGAGCAGCACGCGGTCCACGAGGGGGTCGGTGATCAGCGCCCGTCCCAGCTCCTCCTCGTCGAGGTCGACCAGGGCGAGGAGCTCCTGCGGGACGCCCGCGTCCCAGAGCGCCTCGACGAGCACAGCCGCCGAGCGGCGGGCCTGGGGCGCCGGCTTCACCACGACTCCGGAGCCGGCGGCGAGCGCCGCGAGGATCGATCCGGCCGGGATGGCGACCGGGAAGTTCCACGGCGGAGCGACGACGGTGACCCGCGCGGGGACGAAGGTGGCCCCGGTGACGGCGTCGAGCTCGCGGGCGCGGGTGGCGTAGTAGTGGGCGAAGTCGATGGCCTCGGAGACCTCGGGGTCGGCCTCGGCGATCGTCTTGCCGGTCTCGGAGGCCATCACCTCGATCAGGCGGTCGCGGTTCGCGGCGAGGACGAGGCCGGCGCGGTCGAGCACGGCCGCTCGGTCGTAGCCCAGGCGCTCGCCCCAGCGCTCCGCGCGGCGGGACACCGCGCGCAGCACCTCCTGGAGCTCCGCCTCAGTGCTCACGCGTGCGGCGTCGGCCGTGCCCGCTCCGATGGTCGACCCGGCGATGCGCTCGGTGATCAGGCGCGCCCAGCGTCGGTTGCCGGGGAGGGCGGGGTCGGTGTCGGGCTCGTTGTGGAAGCCCGCGGTCGCGGCGGCCGCACCGGAGCCGCGGCTGAGGCCGAGGACGGCCTGCGTCAGGCCCGCGGCGGCCGGGTCCTGCGCCCGCTCGCCGGCGCGGGCGTGCTCCTGCACGAGGCGGCGGCCGGAGCCGGAGGACCACTCCCGCAGGCGGTCCTGCGTGCGGTTCGGCGGCGGGACGGAGTCGTCGAGGGCCTCGAGCGAGGCGCGGAAGCGGCCGAGCTCCCGCTGCAGCACCTCCTCGTCGTCGAGGCGGAACGCGGCCGAGAGGAAGTTCTCGGGGCTGCTGTTCTCCTCGAGCCGGCGGATGAGGTACGAGATGGCCACGTCGAACTCGTGCGGGTGCACGACGGGCGTGTAGAGGAGGAGTCGTCCCACGTCCTCGCGGACGGCGCGCGCCTGCCCGGTCGCCATCCCGAGCAGCATCTCGATCTCGACCGCGCCGGTCACCCCGCGCTCGGTCGCCGTGAGCCACGCCCAGGCGAGGTCGAAGAGGTTGTGCCCGGCGACGCCCACGCGCACCGCGTCGACGCGCTCCGGCCGCAGCGCCCGGTCGAGCAGGCGCTTGTAGTTCGTGTCGGCCTCCACCTTGCTGCCGACGGTCGCGAGCGGCCAGTCGTGCAGGGCCGCATCGACCCGCTCCATCGCGAGGTTCGCGCCCTTCACGACGCGCACCTTGATCGGGGCTCCGCCGCGGGCCCGGCGCTCCTGCGCCCACTCGGTCAGCTCGTCGAGCACGCGGACGGAGTCGGGCAGGTAGGCCTGCAGGACGATGCCCGCCTCGAGGTCGAGCATGCCCGGCTGCTCGAGGAGGCGCCGGAACACGGCGACCGTCAGGTCGAGGTCGCGGTACTCCTCCATGTCGAGGTTGATGAAGGTGGGGTCGGCTCCGGACGCGGCGGCCTGGTAGAGCGGGGTGAGACGCTCCACGACGCGGTCGACCTCCTCCTCGAAGGCCCACATCGACAGCTGGCTGACGACGCTCGAGACCTTGACGCTGACGTAGTCGACGTCCGGCCGCTCGAGCAGGCGGAGGGTCCCCTCGAGGCGGCGGCGGGCCTCGCGCTCGCCGAGCACGGCCTCGCCGAGGAGGTTGAGGTTGAGCCGGTCGCCGCCCTCGCGCAGCGCGGCGACGGCCGCACCGAGACGCGCCTCCGAGGCGTCGACCACGAGGTGCCCGACGAGGCGGCGGAGGACCCGGCGGGCCGCGGGCACGACCACCCAGGGCAGCACGGGGCCGACGGCGCCGCCGGTGCTGATCGCCGCGCGCAGGTAGGAGGGGAGGAAGGCGGGCGTCTTCGCGGTGAGCGCCGCGAGGTTCTCGGCCGCGACCGAGAGGTCCTCGGGCCGGGCGACGCCGTCGACGAACCCGACGGTGAAGTCGAGTCCGTTCGGGTCCTGGAGCACGCCCGCGAGCCGCTGGGCGGCGGGCTCGACCGGGAACTCGCCGCTGCGCGCGATCCAGCGGCGGACCAGGGACTCGACGCGCTCGATCATCGGGCGGTCGTCGACCTCGGGCTCGGCGGCGGCGGGCGCGGCGAGCTCCGACTCCGACGCGGCGTCGGGCCCGCGCAGGACCTCGTCCTCGGCATCGGGCTCGCTCACGGCCTCGTCCCGAGCGTCGCGAACGACCTCGTCCTCGTCCTGAACACCGGACTCGCGCAGGTCCTCGTCCTCAGCGTCGGACTCCTGCGCGTCCAGAGGCTCGGCCACGTCCTCGGACGCGGACTCCGGCGCCGGCACGACCTCGGCCCCGCTCACGGAGTCGCGGGCCTCACCGGCCTCGACCTCGTCGTCCGACTCCGTGCCGCCCTCCGGCGTCCGACCACCGATCGTCGCGTCGACCCCGCTCCGCACGGCCGCGTCGTCGGGCTCGCGCTCCGGGTCGCTGCCGGGCACACCTGGGGTCGTGGACTGCTGCATCCTCCGAGGCTAAGCCCGACCCGCCGCCCGGACGCGGCGTGACGCGGTGGTCGCGCCGACTCGCCCGCGAGCCGCCCCTGTGGAGGAGCGGATCAGTGCCGGCGGTGGTCCTGGATGGTCATCCGCGGGCCGTGCCGCGGCTTCCTCGCTCCGCTGCAGCCGATCAGCCGGATGACCCGCTGCCGGTGCCCTCGCCACGGCTCGAGGAGCTCGAGCATGCCGTCGTCGTCGACCCCGAGCCGGCCCGTGAGCGCGAAGCCGACGGACGCGGCCAGGTGGTAGTCGCCCACGCTGACCGCGTCCGGATCGCCGTGGGCCCGCATCATCACCTCGGACGCCGTCCACGGCCCGATCCCCGGCACCGACTGCAGCCGGCGGGCGACCTCGTCGCCGCCCCGCCCGAGCGCGAGGGTCCGCTCGAGGCCGGAGGCGACGAGCGCGGCGGTGAGGACGGTCCGCGAGCGCCGCGGATCCACTCCCGCGCGGTGCCAGTCCCACGAGGGCACGCGCCGCCACTGCTGCGCGCTCGGAGCCACGTGCAGAGCGACCGGCCCCGGGGCGGGCTCCCCGTGGAGGCGCACCAGCACCCGGTAGGCGCGCCACGCCTCCGTGCTCGTGACCTTCTGCTCGAGGACCGACGGCGCGAGCATCTCGAACACCAGGTTCGCGCGCGTGAGGCGCAGGCCCGACGAGCGGCGGAGCACCTCGGCGAGCGGCGCGTGGGCCGACAGGTCGAGCCCGCTCCAGTCGTCGCCGTGGCCGAGGAGCTCGGGGACCGCGTCGATCAGCCACTCCGCTCCCCCGCCCCAGGCGCGCGCGTGGACCGCGCCGTCCGCCGCCTGCCGCAGATGCAGGGTGCCCGGGCCGAGCGGCGTGCGGAACGCCCGCCAGAAGCCGGACGCGTCGAGGAGCATGGTCGGGTCGCCCGAGCCCCGCAGCAGCGTGCGGAGGGTGAGCGCGAGGCTCACCGGCTCCGCCGGCGCGTAGACCGTCGCCCAGGCGGGCTCCGGAGCAGGGGCGGGGATCGACACGCAGTGATGGTAACCGGCGGCTCCGACACCGGATCGGACGCTCTTCCGCAGAACCCCCATCCACGACGTGTTCGGAGCGACACACCCGGCGGATTGGTTCAGACGGCGTGAACACATGCGCGGATCCGATCGCCCGTTTCCACTGGTCAGCAGGTCGATCCCGGGCGTAGCTTCGCGCTGTCGCGGCGGCGCTCCAGCCGCCCGGCACCCGCCTATCACTGGAGATGCGCACATGTTCGACACGACCTTCATCCGCAACGCGATCGTCAAGAGCTCTGAGACCGCTCTCGACCGTCGCCGCTTCTTCGAGGCCACCGGCGTCGCCGGCCTCGGCATCGGAGCCGCGGCCCTCGCCGCGCCCACCGCCTCCGCCGAGGAGGTCGCTGCCAGCGGCCCCAGCGACGCCTCGATCCTCAACTTCGCCCTCAACCTCGAGTACCTCGAGGCCGAGTTCTACCTCCGCGCCGTCTACGGCACCGGCCTCGGCGGCTCGGACGTGACCGGCAAGGGCACGCCCGGCGGCGTCATCGGCGGCCGCCCCGTCGACTTCAAGACCCCGTGGCTGAAGAGCTTCGCCACCGAGGTCGCGAACGACGAGAAGGCCCACGTGCAGTTCCTGCGGGCCGCGCTGGGCACCGCGAAGGTGGCCCGCCCGGCGATCAACCTGAAGGACAGCTTCAACTCCGCCGCCGTTGCGGCGGGGCTGATCAAGGCCGGTCAGTCGTTCGACCCGTTCGCGAGCGAGTCGAACTTCCTGCTCGGCGCCTTCGTCTTCGAGGACGTGGGAGTGACCGCCTACAAGGGCGCCGCCCCGCTCATCCAGTCGAAGACCTACCTCGACGCGGCCGCCGGCATCCTCGCGGTGGAGGCGTACCACGCGGGCGCGATCCGCTCGGCGATCTACGCCGCCGACCTGTCCGACTCGGCGAACAAGCTCTCCGACGCGCGCGACAGCCTCGACGGCAAGACCGACCTCGACCAGGGCGTCAAGGTCAACGGCCAGGCGAACATCGTCCCGACCGACGGCAGCTCCATCGCGTTCAGCCGCACCCCGGGCCAGGTCCTCAACATCGTGTACCTGAACCCCGCGGCCGGGACGCGCACCGGCGGATTCT
Organism: Rathayibacter sp. AY1C7; assembly: GCF_002931865.1. Taxonomy (NCBI): domain Bacteria; kingdom Bacillati; phylum Actinomycetota; class Actinomycetes; order Micrococcales; family Microbacteriaceae; genus Rathayibacter; species Rathayibacter sp. AY1C7. The sequence continues at coordinate 59,503 of NZ_PSWB01000011.1, forward strand.
TCCCCCGCGGCGTCAACGGCGAGCTCGTCACGACCTAGTCCCACCAGCACCGAGCACGACGACGGGCCCTTCCTCGAGGCGGCGAGGAGGGGCCCGTCGTCGTCCGCGTGCACATCCGTTCACCGGGTCCTCTAACCTGAGCGGGTGAAGATCGGGATCCTGACCTCCGGTGGCGACTGCCCCGGCCTCAACGCCGTCATCCGCGGTGCCGTCTACAAGGGCATCAAGGTCTACGACCAGGAGTTCGTGGGCTTCCGGAACGGCTGGCGCGGAGTGGTCGACGGCGACCTCCTGCCCCTGGGCCGCCCCGAGATCCAGGGAATCGCCAAGCAGGGCGGCACGATCATCGGCACCAGCCGGACGAACCCCTTCGAGGGCGAGAACGGCGGCCCCGAGAAGATCGCCGAGATGATGGACCGCAACGGCATCGACTCGATCATCGCGATCGGCGGCGAGGGCACTCTGGCGGCGGCCAAGCGCCTCACGGACGCGGGCCTCAAGATCGTCGGCGTCCCCAAGACCATCGACAACGACCTCGGCGCCACCGACTACACCTTCGGCTTCGACACCGCCGTCGGCATCGCGACCGACGCGATGGACCGCCTCCGCACCACCGGCGACTCGCACGGCCGCTGCATGGTCGCCGAGGTCATGGGCCGCCACGTCGGCTGGATCGCCCTGCACTCCGGCATGGCCGCGGGCGCCCACGTCATCCTCATCCCGGAGAAGCGCACCTCCCTAAACCAGATCGTCGAGTGGGTGCAGAGCGCGCAGGACCGCGGGCGCGCACCGCTCGTCGTGGTAGCCGAGGGCTTCTCGCTCGACACGATGGACGACGCCCACTCCGAGCGCGGCCTCGACGCCTTCGGCCGGCCCCGCCTCGGCGGCATCGGCGAGCTGCTGGCCCCGCTCATCGAGGAGCGCACCGGCATCGAGACCCGCGCCACGACGCTCGGCCACATCCAGCGCGGAGGCACGCCCACCGCGTTCGACCGCGTCCTCGCGACCCGCCTGGGCATGGCCGCCATCGACTCCGTCGTCGCCGAGCACTGGGGCCGCATGGTCGCCCTGCGCGGCACCGACATCTACCACGTGGACTTCGCCGAGGCGCTCGGCACCCTCAAGACGGTCCCGGACGCCCGCTACGAGGAGGCGCGCACCCTCTTCGGGTAGCGCGCGCTCCCCGCGGAGCGGGTCAGCCCTTCGCGCCGTCCGGCGTCGCCGTGGCGACGATCTGCGCCCGCGCGAGGGTGTGGAAGTGCGCGTTGAAGCCGAGGATCGCCGGCGTCGACTCCGGATCGAGGTCGAGCGACTCGACGTCGAGGGCGTGCACCACGAAGAAGTAGCGGTGCTCGCGGTCCGGCGGCGCCGCTCCGACGAACTGGCGCAGCCGCATCTCGTTGGGCAGCGTCTGCGCGCCCGCCGGGAGCAGCTCGAAGCCGGCGGCTCCGGCTCCCGTGGGGAGCTCCGTGGTGTCGGCCGGGAGGTTGTAGACGGCCCAGTGCCAGAAGCCGGAGCCGGTGGGCGCGTCGGGGTCGAACACCGTCACGGCGAAGCTCTTCGTCTCGGCGGGGGCTCCCGACCAGCGCAGGTGCGGCGAGACGTCCTCCCCGCCGGAGCCCTCGCCGTAGTGGCGGGCGGACAGGGGCGCACCGTCGGCGATGTCGTCGCTCTCGAGCGCGAAGGTCGGCACCTCGCCGAGGCGGGCGTAGGGGTCGTAGGTCCAGTCGGACATCCGGTTTCTCCGTTCGGGAAGGGCGGGCGGGGGCCCGCGCCCTCAGCCTAGGAACCCGGCGGTGCGCGCCGAAGGGCTTGCGGAGGGGGTCAGGACCCGAGATAGCGCCCGGGCCGGTGGTTGAACGTCAGGACCAGGTTGAGCACCACCACTCCCGCCGCCGAGATCAGCACGTTCAGCGGAGGCACCACCAGCAGCGCGGCCGCGACCACGCACGCGTCGAGCGCCATCATCACGTAGCCCGCCCGCCAGCCGAGCCGCTCCTGCGCGATCAGGGCGACGATGCTGAATCCGCCCAGGCTCGACCCGTGCCGGAAGAGGATCAGGAGGCCGATCCCCGCGAGCACGTCGCCCGTGAGGACGCCGTAGACGGGCTCGATCCGCAGCTCGCCGAACGCCAGCGGGTGCAGCCCCGCCAGGACCGAGACCAGCACGATCGAGAACATGGTCCGCAGCGTGAAGCGCCAGCCCTTCTTCCACAGCGAGAGGGCGAGGAACGGCACGTTGACCGTGACGAGGATCACGCCGAACGGGATGTCGAGCGGGTACCCCAGCAGCAGTGCGAGACCCGCGGTGCCGCCCGTGACCGCCTGGCTCGCGCGCAGCAGGTAGAGGCCGAGCGACACGACGAACGCACCGGTGACGAGACCGAAGACGTCCTCGAGGCGGGAGTGCGGCACGGGGGCGGAGGCGTCGGGCACCCGACGATGCTGCCACACGCCGCGCCCCGGTCCGGACGTCCTCGTAGGATGTGCCGGTGCTGCCGAAGATCCTGCTGTTCTACCGCTTCGTGCCGCTGGCCGACCCCGAGTCCGTGCGGCTGTGGCAGCGCGAGCTGTGCGAGTCGCTGGGCCTGCGCGGGCGCCTGCTGATCTCGGAGCACGGGGTGAACGGCACGCTGGGCGGCGGCATGGACGCCCTGAAGCGCTACGTCCGCCGCACCCGTGAGCACTCGGCCTTCCACGGGCTCGAGGTGAAGTGGAGCGACGGCTCCGGCCTCGACGACGACGGCCGCAGCCTCGACTTCCCCGGTCTCTCGGTGAAGGTGCGCGACGAGATCGTCTCGTTCGGCGCGCCCGACGAGCTGCGGGTCGACGCCGACGGGGTCGTCGGGACGGCGCCGCGGCTCGACCCGGACCAGCTGGACGCCCTGGTCGCCGAGCGCGACGACGTGGTGCTCTTCGACGGCCGCAACGCCTTCGAAGCCGAGATCGGCAGGTTCGAGGGGGCGATCGTGCCGGGGGTCTCCAGCACCCGCGAGTTCGTCGAGCAGCTCGACGCCGGCGTCTACGACCACCTCAAGGGCCGGCCCGTCGTCACGTACTGCACCGGCGGCATCCGCTGCGAGGTGCTGTCGAGCCTGATGACGGCGCGCGGCTTCGGCGAGGTGTACCAGCTCGACGGAGGCGTCGTCCGCTACGCCGAGGCGCGGCGCGACCGCGGGCTGTGGAAGGGGGCCCTGTACGTCTTCGACGGCCGCGGCTCCGTCTCCTTCTCCCCCGACGCCGAGGTGCTCGGCCGCTGCACCTCGTGCGCCGCGCCGACCAGCCGGATGCGCAACTGCACCGACCTCTCCTGCCGCGCCCAGCTCGTGGTCTGCGCCGACTGCGATGCGGCGGCCTGCGCCGCGCACGCGGGCCCTACGCTCGTGCCATGAGCATCGAAGCGCGCGGACGCACCCTCGTCGACCTCCACACCGCCCCCGAGCTGCTGCAGGTGGTGAACGTCTGGGACGTGATCAGCGCGACCACGATCGCCGCGCTCCCGGAGACCCGGGCGCTCGCGACCGCCAGCCACTCCATCGCGGCGGCGTTCGGCTACGAGGACGGCGAGCGGATCCCGCTGGAGCTGCACCTCGGCATGATCGAGCGCATCGTCGCCGCCGTCGAGGTCCCGGTCTCGGCCGACCTCGAGGCGGGCTACGGCGACGCGGGCGAGACGGTCCGGCGCGCGATCGGGATCGGCGTCGTGGGCGCGAACCTCGAGGACCAGGCGAAGCCGCTCCCGGAGGCGCTGCGGGCGGTCGAGAAGGCCGTCGCCGCGGCCGAGGAGGAGGCGGTGCCCTTCGCGCTCAACGCCCGCACGGACGTGCTCCTCCGTGCCGGCGACCGCGACCGCGATGAGGTCCTGGCCGACGCCGTCGAGCGCGGCCGCGCCTACCTCGACGCCGGCGCCACCTGCTTCTTCGTCCCCGGGCTGCTCCAGGACGCCGAGCTGGAGTCCCTCGTCGCCGCCCTCGGGCGGCAGCGCGTCAGCGTCATCGGCGTCCCCGGATCCCAGTCCCCCGCCCGCTTCGAGGAGCTCGGGCTGGCCCGCGTCTCCTACGGTCCGTGGACGCAGCGCGTCGCCCTGACGGCGCTCCAGGACGCGGCCGCCGCCCTCTACTCCGGCGGATCGCTCCCCGAGGGCACCCGGCCCCTGAACTGACCGCCCGGCCGCGGGCCCGCGGGCGTAGCGTGGGCCCATGTACCGAGCCATCGTCGTCGAGCGGCACTCCGACTCCGACACCGACACCCCCAACCGAGCCCGCCTCCTCGAGCGCGACGATCCCGACCGCTCGCACGGCGACGTGTCGATCGCCGTCGAGTACTCGAGCGTCAACTACAAGGACGCCCTCGCGCTGGCGGGGCGGCCCGGGATCGTGCGCCGCACCCCGCTCGTCGCCGGCATCGACCTGGTCGGCACCGTGGAGTACGCGGACGGCGAGGCGGGCGAGCGCTTCGACTCCGGCGACCGGGTGGTGCTCAACGGCGCCGGCCTCGGCGAGCGCCACGACGGCGGGCTCGCCGAGCGGGCGCGTGTCGACTCCGCGTCGCTGCTCCGGCTGCCCGGCGCCATCTCGGCGGCACGGGCCGGAGCGATCGGCACCGCGGGCTTCACGGCGATGCTGGCCGTGCTGGCGCTCGAGCGGCACGGCGTGCGGCCGGGCAGCGGTCCCGTCCTGGTGACGGGGGCCTCGGGAGGCGTGGGGTCGCTCGCCGTCGCGCTCCTGGCGCGCCTGGGCCACGAGGTCGTCGCCTCGACCGGCCGACTCGGCGAGCACGGCGCTCTGCTCCAGCGCTTGGGCGCCTCCGACGTCATCGACCGCGCCGAGCTGCAGGAGGGCGGGAAGCCGCTGCAGTCCGAGCGCTGGGCGGGAGCGGTGGACTCCGCCGGCTCGCACACGCTCGCGAACGCCCTCGCGCAGACGCGGTGGGGCGGCACCGTGGCGGCGTGCGGTCTCGCGCAGGGCCCGGACCTGCCGGTGAGCGTGATGCCGTTCATCCTGCGCGGAGTGACGCTGGCCGGCATCAACTCGGTGGAGGCGCCGCGCAAGCTCCGCGAGGAGGCCTGGCGCCGCCTCGCTCACGACCTCGACCTGGAGCTGCTCGACGAGCTGACGACGACGGTGCCGCTCGGCGGCGCGGTAAACGCGGCCGAGGACGTGCTCGCCGGCCGCTCGCACGGTCGGACGCTGGTGGACGTCCGCGCCTGAGTGCACGGCGTCGCCGGAGGGCGTCCGCCCGCCTCGAGCGTGGAGGAGGGGGCGCCCCGGCCGGCGCTGCGGGGCTGCTGCTCGTGCGGCGGTGCGCTACTCCGCGGCCTCGGTGGCGCCGCTCGGCTCGGCCGACGCGTGACCGACGGAGGAGTCGGGGCGCGCGGCGCGGGGTTTCGCCGGCGTGCGGGGCTTCGGCGCGGGCTTCGCGGTCGGCCCCGGCTTCGCGGGGGCGGGCTCGGCGGACTCGGATCCGGCGGGCTTCGGCTCGGCGGGCTTCGATCCCGCGGACTTTTTCTCGGCGGGCTTCGGCTCCGCGGGCTTCGGCTCGGCGGGCTTCACCGGAGCTGCGGAGTCGATCGGCTCGGAGCCGATGACGTCCACGGGCGCGGAAGCCCCGGACTCGGCCGGCGTGCTCGCGGCGGTCCGAGCACTCGTTTTCGGAGCGCCCTTCGGCGTGGCCTTCGGGCTCTTCGGAGCGGCCCCCGCTGCTGACTCCGTCGGCGCCGCGACGTCCTCCGCGGCGCCGTCCGCCTCCGGAGCCGCGGCCGCCGCGCTCCCGCCGCTCGCCGCCTCCTGACCCTCGACCACCGTCGCCGGACCCGCCGCCTCCGCGGCCACGGCCGCGGCCTCCGCCGCCTTCGCCTTCGTCTTCGCGCGCTTCTCCGCGGCGGCCGCCTGGGCCCGCTCCGCCTGCTCGGCGACCTCGGGGACGATCACGAGGTCGTCGGTCTCGATCACGGGGATCGCCGCGGTCGTCGTCCCCAGCTGGAGGGCCGCGATCAGCTCGGGAGCGTGCTTGGTGCTCACGATCAGGCGGGAGTAGTCCTCGTCGACCAGGTCGATCACGACGGCCGAGGCGGTGCGCTTGATCAGCAGGAAGTCCTTGCCGCCGTGGAACTTCCACGTGCCGGCCGCGAGCGTGAGCGGCACCGCGGTGCCCGGCGCGCGGATGCCCCGGACCCAGATCCAGGGGTCCTCGGTGACCGTCGCCGAGCGGATGCTCGACCGGTCGACGACGACGTCGCTGCGGTGGAACGCGAGCAGTCGCTCGGCCGCGGTGAGGCGGAGTTCGAGGCGGTCGGGGAGCACGGTCACGACGGGCATGCCTCTAGTGTGCCCCGCCGCCCGCCGCCGGGTCAGCGCCGGATCGCACAACGATGCCCCGCTGCTCGCGTGAGTGGCAGCATGGTCGGATGCCGATGGATCCGGACGAGGCGCGCATCCTCGACGCGCTGCTGGCCGAGCGGCAGGCCGAGACGCGCGACGAGGCGGCCCGGCTCGAGGCCTCGCTGGCCGAGCTCCTGCGCGACCGTGCCGACGGCACCGCCGATGACGAGCACGACCCGGAGGGCACGCCGCTCTCGGCCGAGTGGTCGCGGATGGCCGGAGTCCGCGACGCTCTCGCCCGCACGGCGCGCGAGCTCGACGCCGCTCGCACCCGCCTCGGCACCGGCGGCTACGGGGACTGCGCCTCGTGCGGCCGCCCGATCGGAGCCGCCCGCCTCGCCGCCCGGCCCACGGCCGAGCTCTGCATCGACTGCGCCCGGCTAGCGGAGGCGCGCATCCGCTGACGCCCCGCGAGGCGAGCCTGCGGCATGCCCTCCGCCTGAAGGCCCCCACAGATCCCGGCGTGCGGAAACCCGGTTTCTCCTGCGAGCATTCACACCCGGTCGCGTCCCTCGAACAGGTCTGACGGACCCCCCTCCCCCCCTGCTCGAAAGGCACTCCTGCGATGACCGAGACGTCGACCGCCCGATCGACCGGCGCCCCTCCCGCCCCCGACAAGCGCGCCTGGCGCTCGCTGATCGTCCTGCTCGCGGGCATGTTCATCGCCCTGCTCGACACGACGATCGTGAACGTGGCGCTGCCCACTATCCGCACCACGCTCGACGCCTCCGAGTCGACGCTCTCCTGGATCATCTCCGGCTACGCCCTCGCGTTCGGCCTCGCCCTCATCCCCGCCGGCCGCCTCGGCGACCGCTTCGGGCACAAGTGGGTCTTCGTCAGCGGCATCGCCCTCTTCACCGTCGCCAGCTTCGCGTGCGGACTGGCCGCGGACGACACCCAGCTCGTCATCGCCCGCATCGTGCAGGGCCTGGCGGGCGGCGTCTTCGTCCCGGCGGTCAACGCCTACATCCAGCTCCTCTTCCGCGGCCCCTCGCGCGGCAAGGCCTTCGCGGTGATGGGCGCGGTCCTCGGCGTCTCGTCGGCGCTCGGCCCGATCATCGGCGGCCTGATCATCCAGGCCTTCGGCGACGAGAACGGCTGGCGCCTGGTCTTCTGGGTGAACCTGCCCATCGGCGTCGCGACCCTGATCGCCGCCGCGGTCCTCCTCCCCGCCCGCCGCGACCTCGAGGCCGGCGACCGCGCCCCGAGCGGAGGCGTCGACTGGCTCGGCCTCGTGCTCGTCTCCGGCGGCCTGGTCGCCCTGCTCGTCCCGCTCATCCAGGGCGAGGACGAGGGCTGGCCGCTGTGGACCTTCCTCTCGATCGCCGGCGGAGTCCTGCTCCTCGCCGCGTTCGGCGCCTGGGAGGTCCTCCACGTCCGCCGCGGCCGCGCTCCCCTGGTGCCGCCGTCGCTGTTCCGCCACCCGGCCTTCACCGGAGGCGTGATCCTCGCGCTGGTCTACTTCGCGGCCTTCACGAGCATCTTCTTCACCATCTCGCTGCTCTGGCAGTCGGGCCTCGGCCACACCGCGCTCGAGTCGGGCCTGGTGTCGATCCCCTTCGCGATCGGCAGCATCATCAGCTCCTCGCAGAGCAACCGGATGACCGCGCGCCTGGGCCGCAACGTCCTGGTGATGGGCAGCGGACTCCTCGCCGTCGGGCTCGGCTGGGTCTGGCTGGTGCTGCTGACCGCGACCCCGGACTCGATCAGCAACTGGCAGCTCCTGCCGCCGCTGCTGATCGCGGGCCTCGGCAACGGCTTCTTCATCGCCCCGAACGTGCAGTTCATCGTCTCGACCGTCGACCCGCAGGACGCGGGCGCGGCGAGCGGCGTGATCTCGGCGATCCAGCGCATCGGCTCGGCCGTGGGCATCGCGGTCATCGGCAGCGTGCTGTTCGGGAGCCTCGTCATCACGGGTCCGGACACGGTCGCCTCGGGCTTCCTCGACGCCGCGGCTCCCGCGATGCTCCTCAGCACCCTGATGGCGGTCGCCGCCTTCGCGCTGGTGTTCGTGCTGCCGAAGTCGGTCTCGCGCCGGGGCTGAGGGCCCCTGCCCGGTCGCCGCACGCCGGCGGCCGGGCGCGCGGGACGTCCGCCGCTCCGGTACGGCGGGCGCCTCCCGCCTGATCCGCGGGTGGCCCCGGAGCCTACGCCCGAGCGGCCGCCGCGGCCTTCGCCGCCGCCGGCAGCGCGTCCGCGATCCGTCCGATCGCCGCGTCGTCGTGCGCGGCCGAGACGAACCAGGCCTCGTACACCGACGGCGGCAGCGAGACGCCCGCGTCGAGCATCGCGTGGAAGAACGCCGGATAGCGGAACGACTCCTGCGCCTGGACCTCGGCGTAGTCGCGCACCGGCCGGCCCAGGTCCGTGAACATGAAGCTGAAGAGGCTCCCGGCCGTCTGCACCGTGTGCGCGACGCCCTCGGCCGTCAGCGCCGCCGACACCTCGCGCTGGAGGGTCAGCGCCGTGGCGTCCAGCGAGGCGTAGACCGCGTCGTCGGCCAGCTGCAGCGTCCGGATGCCCGCGGCCACCGCGACCGGGTTCCCGGAGAGGGTGCCCGCCTGGTACACCGGCCCGAGCGGCGCCAGGTGGTCCATGACGTCCGCACGGCCGCCGAGAGCCGCGACCGGCATCCCTCCGCCGATGACCTTGCCGAAGGTGTAGAGGTCGGCCCGGTACGGAGCCTCGGCGCCGCGGTTCTCGAGCCCCCACCAGCCGCCGGCGCTCACGCGGAAGCCGGTGAGTACCTCGTCCATGATCAGCAGCGAGCCGTTCGCGTGCACGAGGTCGGCGAGGGCCGCGTTGAAGCCCGGGTCCGGAGCGACGACGCCCATGTTGGCGGCCGCGGCCTCGGTGATGACCGCCGCGATGTCGGCGCCGCGCTCGGCCAGGACCGCGCGCACCGCCTCGAGGTCGTTGTACGGCAGCACGATCGTCTGGGCCGCGGTCGCGGCCGTGACGCCGGCGGAGGCGGGCAGCGAGAGGGTCGCGAGACCGGAGCCGGCATCGGCGAGCAGTCCGTCGGAGTGGCCGTGGTAGTGGCCGGAGAACTTGATCAGCAGGTCGCGGCCGGTGACGCCGCGGGCGAGGCGGATCGCCGTCATCGTAGCCTCGGTGCCGGTGGAGACCAGGCGGAGCTTCTCGATCGGCGAGACTCCCCCGGCCGTGATCCGCGCCTCGACCAGCTCGGCGAGGTCGGTCTCGGCGGGAGTGGACGCGCCGAACGAGAGACCGCGGGCGGCCGCCTCCTGCACCGCCGCGACGACCTCGGGGTGCGCGTGCCCGAGGACCGCGGGGCCCCAGGAGCAGACGAGGTCGACGTACTCGTGCCCGTCCGCGTCCGTGATGTACGGGCCGGCGGCCGAGACCATGAAGCGCGGGGTCCCGCCGACCGAGCGGAACGCTCTGACGGGCGAGTTGACGCCTCCGGGGATCGCGTGCCGGGCACGCTCGTACAGGGTGTCGTTCGCCGAGGTGGTCACCTCTCCAGGGTACGCGCGCCGCCCGGCGCCCTCGCGCCGGAGGAGCGCTTTCGGACGAGATGCCGAGGCTCGCTCCCAGGAGGAGGAGCGGCTACTTCAGCAGGTCGCGAGCGATCTCGACGGCCCAGTACGTGAGAACCGCGTCGGCCCCCGCGCGGAGGATCCCCGTGACCGACTCCAGGATCGCCGGCTCGCGCGAGATCCAGCCGTTCGCGGCGGCGGCCTCGATCATCGCGTACTCCCCCGACACCTGGTACGCCCAGACCGGCACGTCCGAGACGGCGGCGACGTCCGAGAGCACGTCGAGGTAGCTCATGGCCGGCTTCACCATCACCACGTCGGCTCCCTCGGCGAGGTCGAGGGTCGCCTCGCGCAGGCCCTCGCGGCGGTTGGCCGGGTCCTGCTGGTAGGTGCGGCGATCGCCCTCCAGCGTGGACTGCACGGCCTCGCGGAACGGACCGTAGAAGCTGGAGGCGTACTTCGCCGAGTACGCGAGGATCGCGGTGTCCATGTGCCCGGCGCCGTCGAGAGCGGCGCGGATCGCTCCGACCTGGCCGTCCATCATCCCCGAGAGCCCGAGCAGGTGGGAGCCGGCCTCGGCCTGGGCGAGCGCCATCTCCTCGTAGCGGAGGAGCGTGGCGTCGTTGTCGACGCGCCCGCGGTCGTCGAGGACACCGCAGTGGCCGTGGTCGGTGAACTCGTCCAGGCACAGGTCGGTCTGCACGACCAGCGCGTCGCCGACCTCCTCCACGACGACCCGCATCGCGGCGTTGAGCACGCCGTCGGGGTCGGTCGCACCGGAGCCGACCGCGTCGCGCGTGGTCGGCACGCCGAACAGCATCACACCGCCGATCCCCGCCTCGGCCGCCTCCGTCACCGCTCCGCGGACGCTGTCCAGCGAGTGGTGCATCACCCCCGGCATCGACCCGATCGGCCGGGCCTCGGTGGTCCCCTCGGCCACGAAGAGGGGCAGGATCAGCTGCGCCGGGTGGATGCGCGTCTCCTGGACGAGACGGCGGAGTGCGGGGGTCGTGCGGAGGCGGCGCGGGCGGATGGCAGTCATGTCCTCCAGCGTAATCCCGCCCCGCCGAGCACCTCCCGGGAGCGCGGACGCCTCACCCCGTGGAGGTGCTCCGGACGCAGGACGTCAGCCGAGAGTCGGGTCCCCGGCCTGTGGGGCGAGGCCCGCCCCTCCCGGCCGACGTCGCGCCGGAGAGGCGGCTCAGCGGGGAGCGCGCTCCGTGGCGACGGCGGCGACCGCGTCGATGAGGGAGGAGGCCGAGCGCTCGTCGGCGACGACGTCGACGCGCAGGCCGAAGGCGCGGGCGTCCTTCGCGGTCTGCGGGCCGATCGCGGCGACGAGGATCGACTCGGGCACCGGGCCGAGCTGCTTCTGGACCTGCTCCGCGACGCTGCCCGAGGTGACGAGGATCGCGTGCACGGCTCCGCCTGCGACATCCGCCACGACGCGCTCCTCCACCGGGACGCCGACCGTGCGGTAGGCGACCACGGAGCGCACGTCGTGCCCGATGCGGGTGAGGCCCTCGGTGAGCAGCGGCTTGGCGATCTCGGACCGCAGCGTCAGCACGCGCAGGGGGTGCCGACCGCCGGTCGCCTCCTCCCACTCGGCCAGGAGGCCGCGGGCGGAGTTGTCCTCGGAGGGGACGAGGTCGACGGAGTACCCGGCGGCGACGAGCGCGGCCGCCGTGGTCTCGCCGACCGCCGCCACCTTGGTGCTCGCGGGCACAGTGGTGCGCAGGAGGGACAGGACGTCGACCGTGGTGGCGCTCGTGACGGTCATCCAGTCGAAGGCGCCGGCCTCGAGGTCGGCGAGGGCCTGCTCGAGCGCCGGGAAGTCGTCGGTCGGCGCGAAGTTGATCATCGGAGCGACGACGGGCGAGGCTCCCTTGGCACGGAGAGCGGCGGCGACACCGTCTCCCCACGGGCCTCCGCGGGGGACGAGGATGCGCCACCCCTGCAACGGCTTCTCCCACTGGGAGTAGGCGGCGGGGACGATCACGAAGGGGCTCCCAGGGGTGCGAGTTCGGCGGCACCCGCACCGAGAAGCGCGTCAGCGAGCAGAGAGCCGCAACGGAACGCGGCTTCGACGACGGGCAGTTCGCGACCACCATACTGCGGATCCGCCCGGTGTCGACCACCGCCGACCGAACCGTTATCGACCGGCTCCGCGACCTCTCGTGCGAGGGACGCCGTGCCGTCGACGGCGAAGACCACGCCGTGCAGGACCACGCGGTCCTCCTCGACGACCGCGGAGGCTCCGATCGGAGCGGCGCACCCGGCCTCGAGGGAGGCGAGGAGCGACCGCTCGGCCGTGATCGCCGCGCGGGTCGGCACGTGCTCGACCGCCGCGAGAGCGGCACGCAGCTCCTCCGACGGCTCCTCGTCGCGCACCTCGATGGCCAGCGCTCCCTGACCGGGGGCGTGCGGGGAGACGTCGAAGCCGAGCACCTCGGTGATCGCGTCGACCCGGCCGAGGCGGCGCAGGCCGGACAGGGCGAGCACGATCGCGTCCAGCGGCGAGTCGCTGCCGGGCAGCACCCTCCGGAGCCTGGTGTCGATGTTGCCGCGGATGTCCACGATCTCGAGGTCCGGACGGGCGGCCAGCAGCGCCGCGCGCCGACGGGGCGAGCCCGTGCCCACGCGGGCTCCGACCGGCAGGGTCGCCAGGGTGAGCCCGTCGCGGGCGCAGAGCGCGTCGCGCGGGTCCTCCCGCTCGGGGACCGCTCCGAGCAGCAGGCCATCCACCGGAGCGGTGGGCAGGTCCTTCAGCGAGTGCACGATCGCATCGCAGCGCCCGGCGAGCAGCGCGTCGCGCAGGGCGCTGACGAACACGCCGGTGCCGCCGAGGGAGGCGAGCGAGCCGCGCATGCGGTCGCCGTCCGACTCGATGCGCACCAGCTCCACGGGGACCCCCGCGGCGGCCGACATCAGATCGGCCGTCATCCGGGTCTGCGCCACCGCGAGCGCGCTCGCGCGGGTGCCGACTCTGATGCTCACGACAGACGACTCCTCATCACGGTGCGACTCCCGCCAGGGCGGGCTTGAACCCCGCTCGCACGTTCTCGCAGCAGCCGGGGCGGCAGACGTCGTACCAGGGGCCGAGCGCCGTCATCGAGGGCCGGTCCTCGGTCGGCACGCCGTTGACGCGCTCGAGGACCAGGTCGATCAGGCCGGAGACGTAGACCGGGTCCGTGCCGGGGGTCGCGACGCGGAGCGCGACGAGTCCGTGCTCCTCCGAGGTCTCGAGGGCCTCGTTGTCGAGGTCCCACATGACCTCCATGTGGTCGGACACGAAGCCGAGCGGGACGATCAGCAGCGCGCGGCGGCCGCGGGCCGGCAGCTCCGCGATGGCGTCGTTGATGTCCGGCTCGAGCCAGGGCTGGGTGGGCGGGCCGGAGCGCGACTGGTAGACCAGCTGCCAGGGCACGTCCTCGTCCGTGGCGGCGGCCATGACGACCTCGGCGACGGCGAGGTGCTGCGCCTCGTAGGCGCCGCCCGGTCCGAACTCGTGCACGTCGACGACGGTGCCGTCGTCGTGGCGCTCGTGGGGTCCGCTGCGCTCGGCGTCGGCCATGGGGATCGAGTGCGTCGAGAACAGCACCTCCACCTCGGACGTGACATCGAGGTCGGGCATCCGCTCGCGCAGCTCGTCGAGCCCGTTGTGGACGGCCTTGATGAACGGCATCACGAAGCCGGGGTGGTCGAAGAACTGGCGCACCTTGTCGATCCGCAGCTCGCCCTCGAGGCCGGTCGCGTCGAGCGCCGCCGCGTAGTCCTCGCGGTACTGCCTGCAGGACGAGAAGGAGGAGTACGCGCTGGTGGCGATGGCGAGCAGGTTGGTGAACCCGCGCTCCTTCGCCTCGGCGACGGCCTCGCTCATGTAGGGCGCCCAGTTGCGGTTGCCCCAGAGCACGGGGAGGTCGATGCCGCGGTTCGCGAGCTCGGCCTCGAGCGCCTTCTTCAACGCGCGGTTCTGCGCGTTGATCGGGCTGACGCCGCCGAAGTGGCGGTAGTGGTGGGCGACCTCCTCGAGGCGCTCCTCCGGGATGCCGCGGCCGCGGGTGACGTTGCGGAGGAACGGGATGACGTCGTCCTGACCCTCGGGCCCGCCGAAGCCGGCGAGGAGGATCGCGTCGTAGGCCACGGGGACCTCGACGTGCTCGGGGCCGGACGCCGCCGCGGGGGTGGCCCCGCGGACGAGGATCGGCTCGCTGGTCGTGTCGCTCATCGGAGCACCTCGGCGATCTGGTCGGCGTCGATGCGCCGGCCTGTGTAGAAGGGGACTTCCTCGCGCACGTGGCGGCGGGCCTCGGTGGCGCGCAGGTCGCGCATGAGGTCGACGAGGTTGACGAGCTCCTCGTCCTCGAGGGCGAGGATCCACTCGTAGTCGCCGAGCGAGAACGAGGCGACCGTGTTGGTCAGGACGGAGCGGAACCGCGAGCCCTGGCGCCCGTGCTGGGCGAGCATCGCCCGGCGCTCCTCCTCGGGGAGGATGTACCACTCGTAGGAGCGGACGAAGGGGTAGACCGTGAGCCAGCGGGCCGGCGCCTTCCCGCGCATGTAGGCGGGGAGGTGGTTCGAGCTGAACTCGGCGTCGCGGTGCACGCCCATCGCGTTCCACGTCGGCAGGAGGCCGACCAGCAGCTCCGTGCGCCGCAGCTCGCGGTAGGCCCGCTGCAGCTCCTCGGGCGCCGGGCCCGTGAGCCACAGCATGATGTCGGCGTCGGCGCGCAGGGCCGAGACGTCGTAGGTGCCGCGGACGGTCACGCCCTCGCTCTCGAGCTGGGCGACGAGGTGCTCGTACTGCTTCACCGCGGGATCCACGGCGTCGCTGGAGAGGGTGAACGGACGTGCGGGATCCCTGCGGAGAACCGCCCAGAGCGTGTATCCCAGGGCCTGATCGGAGTGATCCTGATCGGCGGGGGGCTGCGGCGCCGGAGCGGCGGCGCTCGTGTCGGGGGCGGACTGAACGGGACCCGCCGTGCCGGCGGTCTGATCGGTCATTGATCCATCATCCCTCCGCTCGTGCCGATGCACAAAAGCGGTGGGGGCTCTGGCGCCGGAGGGCCCGGGACGCTAGCGCCCCGGGCCCTCCGGCACTCAGTCCTCGATGATCTGCTTCGCGACGCCCCAGACGACGAGGCCCACGGCGGCGGCGGCGCCGACCGCTCCGGCGATCAGCGCGGAGGGGTTCTGGCGGCGCACCACCTGGAGCTTGCGCTCGATCGTCCGCTGGGCGGTACGCACCTTGCGCGGCACGTTGACCTTGTACTCGATCGCGTCGAGGGTCGCGGCGAGCTCGGAGCGAGCGCGCTCGATGTCGGCCTTCAGCTGGCCGGGCTTCAGCTCCGCCGGGTCGACGAAGCGGGGCGTGGTGCTGCTGACGGATCGCTCAGTTGTCATAGCTGCCCACTCCCTTGAACGCCTGGACGTCCTTCTTGATGCTGTTGATCGAGTCCTGCGGCACCGGCGGCACGGCCTTCTTGATGGTGCGCACGCCGACGAGGGCGAGGATCACGGCCACCAGGAGGAAGAAGACCGTCACGATCAGCGCCGACAGCCAGGCCGGAAGCCAGGAGGCGATGCCGATGATCGCGAAGGCGACCAGCGTCGCCCACGCGGTCAGGAGGAGGAAGGCCGCGACCGCGAACAGGCCGACGGCCAGACCCGCGCTCTTCGCCTTGCCCGCCAGCTCGTTCTTCAGCGAGGCGACCTCGGCCTTGACGAGCTCGATCACGAGGCCGGGCAGGTCGCTGACCAGCTCTCCCAGCGATCGGGCGTTCTTGGGATTGCGTTCGTTCACCACGGGAGCTCCTCGAGGGTGGGACGTGCCGGCCGGCGCGCGCCTGGCACGGCCGGAGGGATGAGCACTAGGCCCTGCTGGTGGAGGTGGACGTCGTCGACCCGCCGGAGCCGGCCGACGCCGCGGCCTCGTCGACTTTCGAGGCCGCCTTGCGGGCGGCGGCCGACGCCTCCGCGTCGCTCGCTCCCTGGGCCTTCCTGCCGCCGGACACGGCCTTGATGACCACCGAGCGCACGACCTCGTACGCCTTGTCCGAGACGCTGCTCAGCTGGGTCTTCGCGGCACCGCCGACGGCGCCCGCGACGTCCTGCACCGGCTGGGTCCGCCAGAAGCGGCCTGCCGCCGAGGCGATCTGCTCGTACCGCTTGCGGCCGGCACGTGCTCCCAGCACGTACCCGGCTGCGGCTCCTGCCACGAAAAGAATCTTGCCCTTCACGCCTACTCCTCGTCCTGGGTCGCTCTCGCGATCGTCCACGCGGTCGGTGACCACTCGTGCCGGGGCACGCCGCACGCTCGCGCGGATGCCTGGGCCTAAGAGTAGCCGTCGGCGTCGCGGGCGTCGCTCGGCAGCCCGACTCCTTGACGCACCAGTCGGCGCCGGATAAGGGCGGCCGTCTCGGCGGCGTGCGGGAGCACCGAGGCGAGGCCCGTGCCCGCGATCCAGGTGCCGGTCACAGCGACTCCCTCGATCGGGAGGAGCGCCTCGCGGAACGCCTCCAGGTGCGCGCGGCGGCCCAGCGCCGCGGCGGGCCGGACGTTGGCCCAGCGCACCCGGGCGGAGTCGACGAGCGACGCCGGATCGAGGGCGAGTCCGAGCAGCGTCGAGGCGTCGAGCAGGGCGATCGCGGCCGCCTCGGCATCGGTGCGCCCCTCGAGCGGCGGGCGCTCGCCCGGGCGCCCGTAGGAGAGGCGCAGCACGTGGCGGCCGGGAGGGAGGGAGGCGGCCAGCCAGTCCCACTTCGCGGTCGCGTGCGTGATCGCCTTGGCCGTGACGTCGGTGGCGGTGGGCGCCACGAGCACGCCGGAGCCGCGGGGGGCTGCGTCCAGGCGGGCGTCGTCGAGGACCAGGGTCACCAGCTCGACGGAGTCGTGGGGCGCCTCGTCGGCGCGCTCCGCGACGGCGGGAGCGAGGCCGGCGAGCAGCGCCCGGGCGTCGCGCTCCGGGGTCGAGACGATCACCGCTCGGGCGCTCAGAGCGCCGTCGGCGAGGGTCAGGACGAAATCCCCGTCGGAGCCCTCGAGCCGCTGCACGGAGGCGCCGGTGCGGATCTCGCCGGAGAGGTAGTCGATCCGCTGGACCAGCGCGGCGACCAGGCGGTGCATCCCGCCTTCGAGCCCGCGGACCGCGACTCCGGCCGGGAGGTTCGCGCGGAGGGCGGCCACGGCCCGGGCGAGGGAGCCCGCGCGGGTGAGCGCGCCGTTCAGTCCGGGTGCGGCCAGGTCGACGTCGATGTCGTCCGGCCGGCTCGAGTAGACGCCGGAGACGACCGGCGCGACCAGGTCCTCGAGCACGCGCTCGCCCATCCGGGTGCGCACCAGCTCGGCGAGGGAGTGCGCGCGGCCGATGCGCAGCACCGGCATCAGGGTGTCGAGCCAGGCGCGCCAGGCGCCGCGGCGGCCGATCGCCCGCACGACGTCGGGGGCGAGCGGCGTGCCGGGGATGCCGAGGATGCCGGCCCGGGGCGACGGCACGGAGCGGCCGCCCGAGAGGTGCAGCCACGAGCCGTGCGTCCGGGGCTCGACGATCGACTCGGCGAGCGGGACGCCGTCGAGGGTCAGCGCGGCGAGCGCCCGCTCGACGTGGCCGCCGCGGGTGGCGAAGCTCTCGGCGCCCGCGTCGAGCGCGGCTCCGGCCAGGGCGAGCGGAGAGACGGAGCCGCCGACCCGCTCCCCCGCCTCGAGCACCACGACGCGCAGGCCGATGCGCAGGCACTCCGCGGCGGCGGCGAGCCCCGCCACTCCGCCGCCGACGACCGCGACGTCGTACGACGCCGCGTCGCGGGGGCGCTCCTCGCTCACGGCCGCCAGGCGTGCACGAACGCGACGAGGCGCGTGAGCACGTCGGGGTCGGTCTCGGGCGGCACGCCGTGGCCGAGGTTGAGCACGTGCGCGGGGGCGCTCAGGCCCCGGCGGAGCACGTCGTCGACGTGGGACTCGAGGACCTCCCACGGCGCGGTCAGCAGCGCCGGGTCGACGTTGCCCTGCACCGGCACGAAGCCGCCGAGGCGGTGGTTGGCCTCGTCGAGCGGGATCCGGTAGTCGACGCCCACCACGTCGGCGCCGATGCCGTGCATCGCTCCGAGCAGCTCGCCGGTGCCGACGCCGAAGTGCACGATCGGGACGTTGCGGCGCGTCTCCCCGTGGTCGAATGCGAGGTCGCGCACGTGGACGAGGGCGCGCGCGGAGGCGGGAGCGACGTGGGTCGTGTAGTCCGAGAGCGAGAGCGCCCCGGCCCAGGAGTCGAAGAGCTGCGCGGCGCTGGCCCCTGCGAGCACCTGCGCGCGGAGGAAGCGGCCGGTGACCTCGGCGGTCCACTCCATCAGCTGAGCCCAGGCGGCGGGGTCGGCGTGCATCATCGTCCGCGCGCGCAGGTGGTCCTTGGACGGGCCGCCCTCCACCAGGTAGGCGGCCAGGGTGAAGGGAGCGCCGGCGAAGCCGATGAGTGGTGTGTCGCCGAGGCCCGCGACGGTGCGGCGCACGCCCTCGCGGATGGGCTCGAGCGTCTCGTCGAGCACGGACGGGTCGATCGAGGCGAGCTCGGCGACGTCGGCGGCCGTGCGCACCGGCTTCTCGAGCACCGGACCGCGCCCGGGGACGATGTCGACGCCGACGCCCGCGAGCCGCAGCGGGATCACGATGTCGCTGAAGAAGATGGCCGCGTCCACTCCGTGGCGCCGCACCGGCTGCAGGGTGATCTCGCTCGCCAGCGCCGGGTCGAGGCAGGCGTCGAGCATCTTCGTGTCGGTGCGCAGGGCCCGGTACTCCGGGAGGCTGCGGCCGGCCTGGCGCATGAACCAGACGGGCGTCCTCTCGCCCCGCTCGGAGCGGTAGGCGCGCAGGAGCAGCGAGTCGGCCGTGCGGCCGGCGGAGAGGGGGTGCAGCGGATCGAGCAGGCCGTCGGTGGGGGAGGTCACCGCGGCATTATTCCAGGCGCATCCGTGCATTCCTCCCCAGTCCGGGACCCCGCCCCGCCGAGCGCGGGTAGACTGATGTGGTGCTTCTGTGTCTGACGGCGTCGCACAAGAACGCCAGCTTCGATCTCCTCGAGAAGCTCTCCGTCGACTCCTCCGCCGTGACCGCGGCCCTCTCCGAGGGGATCGACTTCGTCTCCGGAGCCGTCGTCGTCGCGACCTGCAACCGCTTCGAGGCCTATCTCGACATCGAGGAGCCGCTGACCGCCGCGCAGGCCGTCGCCGTCGAGGCCGCCACCGCCGCCGTCAGCGCCGCGACCGGCGTCGAGCAGGACGAGCTGCGCGGGAGCGTCGACGTCGTCTCGGGCGACCGGGTGGCCGAGCACCTCTTCGCCGTCTCCAGCGGGCTCGAGTCCGTCGTGGTCGGCGAGGGCGAGATCGCGGGCCAGGTCCGCCGGTCCCTCGAGGAGGCGCGCCGCCTCGGCACCACCTCCTCCGAGCTCGAGCGGCTGTTCCAGCGCGCCTCGCAGACCTCGCGCGGCATCAAGAACCGCACCGGCCTCGGCAGCGCCGGCCGCTCGATCGTGCGCCTCGCGCTCGACCTGGCCGCGAGCCGCGTCACCGACTGGCGGGCCGCCCGCGTTCTCCTCGTCGGCACCGGCAGCTACGCGCGGGCGACCGTCGCGGCCCTGCGCGACCGCGGAGTGGTCGACATCGCCGTGCACTCCCCCTCCGGCCGCGCCGAGGGCTTCGCCGCCCGCCGCTCGCTCCGGCCCATCGCCGCCGCCGATCTCGCGCTCGAGGCGGTCTCGGCCGACATCGTCATCACCTGCACCACGACCCAGGAGCCGGTGCTCGACGCCGCTCTGCTCGCCGCCGGGCGCCTCCAGGGCTTCTCCCGCGAGCGCCAGCTCGTGATCGACCTGGGCCTGCCGCGCAACGTCGCCTCCGACGTCACCTCGGTCGCCGGCGTCGAGCTCCTCGACCTCGAGACGATCAGCCTGCACGCGCCTCTCGACGTGCTCGACGCGTCGCAGCAGGCGCGCGCGCTCGTCGACAAGGCGGCCCGGAAGTTCTCGGACGTCGCCGACGAGAAGAGCCTCACTCCGGCCGTCGTCGCCCTGCGCGCCCACGTGTTCGACGCGCTCGACGCCGAGATCGAGCGGGCCCGCTCGCGCGGCGACGAGGACGGCCGCACCGAGCAGGCGCTCCGCCACCTCGCCGGCGTGCTGCTGCACACCCCGAGCGTCCGCGCCCGCGACTACGCGCGCGCCGGAGCGCAGGAGGCGTACCTCACCGGGCTCGAGGCGCTCTTCGGCATCGAGGTCCCGGCCGAGCCCGCCGCCGCGCGCCCCGACTCTGACGCCGCTACCGCGTGAGCCTCCGGCTCCCCTTCGACGCGGAACCGCTGCGCTCCGCGCCGCTGCTCACCGAGCGCCTGCTCCTGCGTCCCCTCGGACCGGAGGACGCCGAGGACCACGCGCGCTACCAGGGCGACGCCGACGCCGTCCGGTTCCTCCGCTGGCCGGTGCGCACCCCCGAGGAGTCGCGGGCGCACCTGCAGCGCCGCCTCCCCTCGACACGGCTCGCCGCCGACGGCGACGCGGCCGTGCTGGCGATCGTCCCCCGGGAGGGCGTCCTCGCCGGGAGGATGATCGGCGACCTCACGCTCATCGCGACGTCCGTCGAGCAGGAGGCGGTCGAGATCGGCTGGGTGCTGCACCCGGAGGCGCAGGGGCGCGGCTACGCGACCGAGGCCGCCCGGGCGCTGCTCGACCTCGCGTTCGACACCCTCGGCGCCCACCGCGTGATCGCGCAGCTCGACGCTCGGAACACCGCCTCCGCCCGCCTCTGCGAGCGCCTCGGGATGCGCCTCGAGGCGCACCACCGGGAGGACGAGTTCTGCAAGGGCGAGTGGACCTCGACCCTCGTCTTCGCCCTGCTCGCCCGCGAGCGCTGACCGCAGGGCCGGCTGGACCGCGTTCGGCGGGACGCCGCCGGCCCGTCCGGTCGGCGGCGTCCCGGAGGAGCGTCAGGCCCCGCGGAGCCCGGTGAAGAGGTACGACTCGAGCTGCTCGAGCGGGATGCGCTCCTGCTTCATCGTGTCGCGGTCGCGGACGGTCACGGCGTCGTCCTCGAGCGAGTCGAAGTCGACGGTCACGCAGTACGGGGTGCCGATCTCGTCCTGGCGGCGGTAGCGGCGGCCGATCGCTCCGGAGTCGTCGAAGTCGACGTTCCAGAGCTGGCGCAGCTGGTCGGCGACGCGGCGCGCGAGCGGCGAGAGTGCCTCGTTGCGCGAGAGCGGCAGCACGGCCACCTTCACCGGCGCCAGGCGCGGGTCGAGGTGCAGCACGGTCCGCGTCTCGACCTTGCCCTTGGCGTTCGGCGGCAGCTCCTGCTCCTCGTAGGCGTCGACGAGGAACGCCATGAGCGCGCGAGTGAGGCCGAACGACGGCTCGATCACGAACGGCACGTAGCGCTCGTTCTTGTTCTGGTCGAAGAACGAGAGGTCCTTGCCCGAGTGCTCGATGTGCGTCTTGAGGTCGTAGTCGGTGCGGTTCGCGACTCCCATCAGCTCGCCCCACTCGCCCGAGGCGAAGCTGAAGCGGTACTCGATGTCGACGGTGCGCTTGGAGTAGTGGGAGAGCTTGTCCTTCGGGTGCTCGTACTGCCGGATGTTCTCGGGGTTCATCCCGAGCCCGACGAACCAGTCCCAGGCGAGCTGCATCCAGGTCTCCTGCCACTCCTCGTCCGTGCCGGGCTCGACGAAGAACTCGAGCTCCATCTGCTCGAACTCGCGGGTGCGGAAGATGAAGTTGCCGGGGGTGATCTCGTTGCGGAACGCCTTGCCGATCTGGCCGATGCCGAAGGGCGGCTTGCGACGGGCGCTCTGCAGCACGTTCGCGAAGTTGGTGAAGATGCCCTGGGCGGTCTCGGGACGCAGGTAGTGCAGCCCCGACTCGTCGTCGACGACGCCGAGGTAGGTCTTCATCAGGCCCGAGAACTGCTTGATCTCGGTCCACTGGCCGACCTTGTCGGGGTGCTCCGGGTCCGGAATGTCGCCGAGGCCGTTCACGGGCGGGTGGCCGTTGACCTCCTCGTACTTCTCGAAGAGGTGGTCGGCGCGGTAGCGCTTGTGGGTGATCAGCGACTCGGTCAGCGGGTCCGAGAAGACGCCGACGTGTCCCGAGGCGTGCCAGATCGCCGTGGGCAGGATGACCGCGGAGTCCAGGCCGACGACGTCCCCCCGGCCCTGCACGAAGGTCTTCCACCACTGGCGCTTGATGTTCTCCTTGAACTCCACGCCGAGCGGCCCGTAGTCCCACGCGGAGCGGGTGCCCCCGTAGATCTCACCCGAGGGGAAGACGAATCCCCTGTGCTGCGCGAGGGTGATGACTTTGTCGAGGGTGGTGGGTTCTGCCACGGGTTGCTCCTCAGCTGTTCGGGCGCACGGGGCCCCGGCGCGCGCCGGCTGCGCGCGTCCTTCTGGTGTGCCCCCATGGTAGCCGCGGGGGCGCCGCGACGGTCCGCCCGCGGCGGGCATGATGAGCGGATGAGCACCCTCCCGCCGATCGTCGTGTCCGCCGTCGCCGTCCTCCGCGACCGGCGCGTCCTGATGGTCACGGCGCGGGGCCGCGACGTCCTCTACCTCCCCGGCGGCAAGGTCGACGAGGGCGAGAGCGGGATCGAGGCGGCGGCCCGCGAGGCCCGCGAGGAGCTCGGCGCCGTCGCGCTCGGCCTCGAGCCCCTGTTCACCGTCCGCACCCAGGCGCACGGCGAGCCGGAGGGGCGGGAGGTCCACATGAGCGTCTTCGCCGCCGAGCTCGACCGGGAGGCGCGCCCGAGCGGCGAGATCGACTCGCTGCACTGGGTCGACGGCTCCGATGCGGGCCGCTGCCCGCCCGCCGGGGTCGAGACCCTCCGGCTGCTGCGCGGTCTCGATCTCGTCGACTGACCCTCCGGCGCCGGGCCGACCGCGGGGCGGCTAGCCTCGTGGCGTGGAGACGAGACGGCGTGCACGGGACCGGTCGAGCGCGGAGGAGCCGGACCGGCTCGAGCCGGTGCGACTGGAGGCGGCCGTGCCGATCCTGCGGATCTTCTCGGTCGCCAAGGCGGGCGAGTTCTACGTCGACTACCTCGGCTTCGAGGTGGACTGGGAGCACCGCGCCGCGCTCGACGCCCCCCTCTACCTGCAGGTGTCGCGCTCGGGGCTTCGCCTGCACCTCAGCGAGCACCACCGCGACGGCAGTCCCGGCGCCGCGGTGCACGTCGCCCTCCGCGGTGTCCGCGAGCTGCACGCCGAGCTCGACGCGAAGGCGTACCCCTACCTCAACCCGCGGATCACCCGCACGCCGTTCGGCTTCGCGCTCGACGTGATCGATCCGTTCGGCAACCAGCTGCGCTTCGCGGAGCCGGCCCCGGTGCCGCGCCTGCCCTGATCGGTGCGCGTGCGGGTCCTTGTACAACCTGAGCGCCGACTGATCAACCGTTCACCGGCCGTCCATGCACTTCGGAGTCCCATCCTTTAGCGTGGCTCCGATGGCTTCACGGGGGACGATCGAGCGGCCGGACACGGCCCGGGCAACGGGACGGCAGCGCCGACCGCGGCTCCGCTTCATGGAGGCCGCACCGCTGGCGACGGGCCTGCTGGGCTCGATCGCGATCCTCCTCGGCTCGCTCGGCGTGGGCTACCTGCCCGCCGGCTCGCCCATCCGCGACTGGCCTCTCGTCGCCTCGATCCGCGCCACGGGCTGGCTCACCGAGTCCAGCGGCGCCCTCGTCGTGGGCGGCGGGATGCTGCTGCTGATCGCGTGGCTCCGCCTGCGCACGGTCGCTCTCGCGGCGGGCCCCGGCTCCGTCCGCACCATCGTGGTGGCGGCCCTCGCCTGGACCGCTCCGCTCCTCGTGACGGTGCCGCTGTTCAGCCACGACATGTTCTCCTACGTGGCGCAGGGTCGCCTGATGACCCAGGGCATCGACCCCTACACCCACGGCGTCGCGACGCTCCCGGGCTGGTTCGACCTCGGCGTCGACCCGCTCTGGGCCGACACGCCCACGCCCTACGGGCCCCTCTACCTCCTGATCGAGCGCACCGCCGTGCAGTTCGCGGGCTACGGCGCACCGGAGCTCTCGATCGCGATGCTCCGCGCCGTGTCGGTCGCGGGCGTGGCCGTCATGGCCGTCTACGCGCTCCGCCTGGCGCGCCTGCGCGGCCTCTCGGTCCCGCTCACCGCCTGGACGATCGTCGCCAACCCGCTGACCCTCGTGCTCTTCGTCGTCGCCGGCCACAACGACTCCGTGATGCTGGCGCTCATCCTCGCGTCGCTCTACTACGCCCAGACCGACCGGCGCATCGCCGCCGTCGTGCTGATGGCCGGAGCGATCGCGATCAAGCCGATCGCCGTGATCGCGCTCCCCGTGCTCGCGCTCCTGTGGCTGCGCCACGACGCGACGTGGCGTGAGCGCACCCGCGGCTGGCTCTGGACGGGCGCCGGAGCGCTCGGCCTCGTGGTCGCCGTCGGGCTGCTCGCGGGCGTCGGGGTCGGCTGGGTCGCGGCGATGGTCGTGCCCGGCTCGATCCTGCACTGGTACGCGCCGATGTCGTTCGTCACGGTCTCGGTCTCCCGCGCCGTCGAGTTCACCGGTCACGACCCCGCCGCGGCGATCGCCGTGGTCAAGATCCTCGCGCTCGGGCTCGCCGGCCTGATCGCTGCGCGCCTCATGCTGTCGCGGCGCTCCATCGATCCGCTCGCCCGCCTGTCCGGTGCGCTGCTCGCGTTCGTGACGGCGTCGACCGCCATCCACCCCTGGTACGCCCTCTGGATCCTGCCGATCGCCGCGCTCGCGCGCCCGTGGAGCCGCTCCCACGTGCATCTGGCGGTCTACGCGTCGATCTTCCTCATGTGCGTCACGCTCGCCGAGCCGATCGACGGCGGAGGCGGCACGATGGACCAGATCCCGGCGCGGGTCGCGACGATCGCCGCGATCGCCGTGGTCGGGATGTACGTCCTCCTCGGCTACACGGACGAGGAGCGGGTCGAGGGCCTGCCCCTCGTGCGCGCGCTGCCGTTCGGCTCCGTGATCCTCGCCCGCCTCAGCGGCGGCCGCCTGGTCGACGCCCGGATGGCCGCGACGCGCCTGCGCGACTAGCCGGAGCCGCGGCTCAGGAGTCGGACTCGTCCCTCCGACGGCGGGTGCGGCGGTCGAGCGCGGCCTGCGCCGTCTCGGCGGCCGAGTCCGGGGAGCCGACCGGCCCGGTGGGTCCGGCGAGGGTGCTCGAGAGCGACGACAGCCAGCCGGAGTCGTCGCGGCCGGCGTTCAGCGCATCCGAGAAGAGGGGGAGGTCGCTGCGGGTGGCGTGGATCGCGTAGGACTCGCGGGAGAACCCGTTGTCGGGGACGACGGGCGTCCTGCGGGACGCGCGCGTGGCGTCCGGGGCCTGCTCCTGTCGCGAGGCGTCCGACGCCTGCTCCTGGGGGGCCTGCTCCTGGGCGGCCTGCTCCCGGCGGGCGTCGCGCTCGTCGCGCGGGGTGCTGCTGTCGTGGTCCACGGCGGTCCTCCTGCTCTCCGCCCCGAGCGGAGGGACGGGCGCCGCGATGACGGGGCGGCGCCCGGTCAGGCTACCCCTCGTTCAGGGCGTGGCGTCGTCGTCGGCCTCTGATCGTGGCGCGGGGCGCCAGACGACCAGCTCGGTCCGGCGCTGCGCGCGCGTGCCGTGGCGCAGAGTGACCACGTCCCCCTCGAGTCCGGCGGCGAACACGCGGCGGCCCGGCCGGTTCAGGAGCTCGTCGGCGAGGGCCGACTCCAGCTCGCGCACCCGCTGCGAGAGCGACTGCACCTGGTTCTCGAGCTGCAGGATGCGCGCGATGCCCTCGAGAGAGACGCCCTCGGAGGAGAGCCGGGCGACCTCGCGCAGCTGCACCACGTCGCGCATCGAGTAGCGGCGCGACTTGCCCGCGGTGCGGGTCGGGCTCACGAGCCCGAGCCGGTCGTACTGCCGGAGCGTCTGCGGGTGCATCCCCGCCAGCTCGGCGGCGACGGCGATCGCGAAGACGGGCGTGTTCTCGTCCATGTCTCCTCCTCCGACCGGTCGCGCCGATCCGGTGCTAGTAGCGGGCCTTCTCCAGGATGTCCTCGCGCGGGTCCTCGTCCGGCTCGGCGGCGGCGTAGGCCTCGAGGGCCTCACGGGCGGCGGCGGACAGGTGGCTCGGGACGGCGACCTGCAGGACGGCGAGCAGGTCGCCCGTGCCCTTGGGGGTCGTGACGCCGCGGCCCTTGACGCGCAGGACGCGGCCGCTCGGGGTGCCTGCGGCGACCCGGAGCTTGACGGGCTCGCCGCCGAGGGTCGGCACCTCGATCGTCGCGCCGAAGACGGCCTCGACGAAGGTCACGGGGACCGTCACGCGCAGGTTCAGCCCGTCGCGCTCGAACACCGGATGCTTGCGGACCGAGACGGTGAGCACCAGGTCGCCGGGATCGCCGCCGTCCGGGCTGGGGCGGCCCTTGCCGCGGACGCGGATCTTCTGGTCGTCGGCCACGCCGGCCGGGATGCGCACCGAGAGGGTGCGCCCGTCGCCGGTCTGCAGCTGGACGGTGTCACCCCGGGTCGCGGTGCGGAAGTCGATGGTGGTGCTGGCGGTGACGTCGGCGCCCTTCTGCGGGCCGCCGAAGCCGCGGTAGCCGCCGCTGGGCTGGCCGAAGCGGCTGCCTCCGCCGCCGAACATGCCGCCGAGGATGTCCTCGAAGCCGGGCGGCGGGCCCTGCTGGGTGCTGTAGGAGGTGCGCCCGCCCTGGCCGAACATGCCGCCGAAGACGTCGTCGAACCCTCCGGGCTGGCCTCCCGCGGTGAAGCGCGCTCCGCCGCCCATGGCGCGGATCTGGTCGTACTCCTTGCGCTGCTCAGCGTCCGAGAGCACGGTGTACGCCTCGCTGATCTCCTTGAAGCGCGCCTCGGCCTTCGCGTCCCCCGGGTTGGAGTCGGGGTGGAACTGGCGGGCGAGCTTGCGGTAGGTCTTCTTCAGGTCCGCGGCGGAGACGTCCTTGGACACGCCGAGGACCTTGTAGAAGTCCTTGTCGAACCAATCCTGGCTGGCCATGTGCCTCTTCCTGTGTCGAATGCGGCGAGGGACCCCGCCCCGGTCCGGCAGCGTGCTGCCGAGCGGGGCGGGGTCCTCCGCGGTGGTGGTGCCGGTGGCGGGGTCAGTCGGCGGGGACTGCCACGACCACCTTGGCGGCCCGCAGCAGCGAGCCTCCGAGGTAGTAGCCCGCCTCGACGACGTCCGCGACCGTGGAGGTCTCGGCGCCGGGGGTGGGCTGCTGGAAGATCGCCTCGTGGATGTTCGGGTCGAACAGGTCGCCCACGGCGCCGGTCTTCACCAGGCCGAGCTTCTCCACTCCGCCGCGAAGCTTCTGCGCGATGGCCGTGAAGGGCCCGCCCTCGGCGAGGTCGCCGTGCTTCTCGGCGCGGTCGAGGTCGTCGAGCACGGGCAGGATGACCTTCACCGCGTCGCCGATCGCGCGCTCCTTGTCGACCTGGCGGTTGGCCTCGGTTCGCTTGCGGTAGTTCGCGTACTCGGCGGTCACCCGCTGGAGGTCGGCGAGGTGCTCGGCCGCGAGCGTCTCGGCGCTGGACTGTCCCGAGAGGAACGAGAGGTCGGCGTCCGAGAGGCTGGTCTCGACGTCGGGCCCCTCGGCCTCGATGAGGCCCTCCTGGTCCTGGGCGTCCTGCGCCGCCTCGGCTCCCGCCTCGCCGCCGGTGGCCGGCTGCTCCTCGGGGAGGTCCTGGGGCTCGTTCTCGGCTGCCATGGCTACTTCGTGTCCTTCGGCTCGTCCTCGTCGATGACCTCGGCGTCGACGATGTCCTCGTCGTCCTTCTTGTCACCGTCGGCCGGAGCGTCCGCGGGGGCGCTCTGCGCGGCCTGGTCCTGGGAGTAGATCGCCTGGCCGATCTTGGTCTGCGAGGCGTTGAGGGCGTCGAACGCGGTCTTGACGGCCGCGTCGTCGTCGCCGGCGAGCGCGGTCTTCAGCGCGTCGACGTCTCCCTGCACCTCGGACTTGACGTCCTCGGGCAGCTTGTCCTCGTTGTCCTTGATCAGCTTGTCGATCGAGTACGCCAGGGTCTCGGCGTTGTTGCGGATCTCGGCCGCCTCGCGGCGGGCCTTGTCCTCGGCGGCGTGCTCCTCGGCCTCGCGGACCATGCGGTCGATGTCGTCCTTGGGCAGCGACGAGCCGCCCGTGATCGTCATCGACTGCTCCTTGCCGGTGCCCTTGTCCTTCGCGGACACGTGGACGATGCCGTTGGCGTCGATGTCGAAGGTGACCTCGACCTGCGGGATGCCGCGCGGGGCCGGCGCGATGCCGGTCAGCTCGAACGTGCCCAGGTTCTTGTTGTCGCGGGTGAACTCGCGCTCGCCCTGGAAGACCTGGATCGCGACGGACGGCTGGTTGTCGTCGGCCGTGGTGAAGGTCTCGGACCTCTTGGTCGGGATCGCGGTGTTGCGCTCGATGAGCTTCGTCATGATCCCGCCCTTGGTCTCGATGCCCAGCGAGAGCGGGGTCACGTCGATCAGGAGGACGTCCTTGCGCTCGCCCTTGAGGACGCCGGCCTGCAGCGCGGCGCCGACGGCGACGACCTCGTCCGGGTTGACGCCCTTGTTGGGCTCCTTGCCCCCGGTGAGCTTCTTGACGAGCTCGGCGACGGCCGGCATGCGGGTCGAGCCGCCGACGAGGACCACGTGAGCGATGTCCTCGACCTTGACGCCCGCCTCGGCGATGACGTCGGTGAAGGGCTTGCGGGTGCGCTCGATCAGGTCGCTGGTGAGCTCCTCGAACTTGGCGCGGGTGAGCGTCTCGTCGAGGTTCGCCGGACCGTTCTCGGTGAGCGAGAGGTAGGGCAGCTGGATGCTGGTCGAGGTGCTCGAGGAGAGCTCCTTCTTCGCCTGCTCCGCGGCCTCCTTGAGGCGCTGACGAGCGATCTTGTCCTTCGAGACGTCGACGCCGGTCGAGTCCTTGAAGCGCTTGACCAGGTGGTCGACGACGCGCTGGTCCCAGTCGTCGCCGCCGAGGCGGTTGTCGCCCGAGGTCGCGCGGACCTGGATGGTCGAGAAGTCGTCGTCCTTGCCCACCTCGAGGAGGGAGACGTCGAACGTTCCGCCGCCGAGGTCGAAGACGAGGATGAGCTCGTCCTCCTTGCCCTTGTCGAGGCCGTAGGCCAGCGCGGCCGCGGTGGGCTCGTTGATGATGCGCAGGACGTTGAGTCCGGCGATCTCGCCGGCGTCCTTGGTCGCCTGGCGCTCGGCGTCGTTGAAGTAGGCCGGGACGGTGATGACCGCGTCGGTCACCTTGTCGCCCAGGTACTGCTCCGCGTCGCGCTTGAGCTTGCCCAGGATGCGGGCCGAGATCTCCTGCGGGGTGTACTTCTTGTCCTCGACGCCGAAGGTCCAGTCGGTGCCCATGTGGCGCTTGACCGACGCGATGGTGCGGTCGACGTTGGTGACGGCCTGGCGCTTCGCGGTCTCGCCGACGAGCACCTCCCCGTCCTTGGTGAACGCCACGACGGACGGCGTGGTGCGGAAGCCCTCGGCGTTGGCGATGACGGTGGGCTCGCCTCCCTCGAGGACGGCCACGACAGAGTTGGTGGTTCCCAGGTCGATGCCTACGGCACGGGACATATGCGTTGTTCTCCTTCGCGATCGGCGTCGCGCGGGCGGCTGCCGGTCAGTTGACGGGTGGTGCGGAATCCTCTGCGGGAGTTGAGCCCCGCACGCTCAAGTTTACGCATCCGTCGTCTCGCGTCAAGTCCGGACGCGAGAAGTTGAGTCGCATCGGCTCAACTCTCAGACTCACGGGTCCCGCCGCTTCCGGCCGTTCACCTCCTCCCCCTACGGTGGGCCCATGACGACGCGCACCGGCCGCTGGCCCGTCCTCGCCTGGGGCCTGTGGGACTGGGGCGGATCGGCCTTCAACGCGGTGGTGACCACCTTCGTCTTCACCGTCTACCTGACCACCGACGGGCTCTTCGGCACCTCGAGCGGAGTCTCGGCCGCGCTCGGCTGGTCCCTCGCCGCCGCCGGCGTGGTCGTCGCCGTCATCGCGCCGATCACCGGCCGCCGGGCCGACCTCGGCGGGCGCCGCCGCCTCTGGCTCGGGATCCACTCCGCCGTCGTCGTCCTCTGCATCCTGCTGATGTTCCTCGTGCGCCCCGACCCGGCCCTCCTCTGGCTGGGACTCGGACTGCTCGCGGTCGGCACGGTCTTCTTCGAGTTCGCGAGCGTCAACTACAACGCGATGCTCCTCCAGGTCTCGACCCGGGCGACCATCGGCCGCGTCTCCGGTTTCGGCTGGGGCATGGGCTACGTGGGCGGGATCGTCCTGCTGCTGATCGTGTACTTCGGCTTCATCTCGCCCGAGGTCGGGCTCTTCGGAGTGACGGGTGACGACGGCCTCGACGTGCGCGTCTCGATCCTGGTCGCCGGCGTCTGGTTCGCCGTCTTCGCCCTCCCTGTGCTGGTCGCGGTGCCGGCGACGCCGGCGCGCGCGAGCCGGGCGGAGCGCGTCGGCGTGATCGCCTCCTACCGCGCGCTCTTCGCGCAGGTCGCCGGCCTCTGGCGCGAGAGCCGCAGCACCGTGGCCTTCCTCATCGCCAGCGCGGTGTTCCGCGACGGGCTCACCGGGGTCTTCACCTTCGGCGGCGTGCTGGCGCAGGGCACCTTCGGCTTCGACGCCGGCGAGGTGATCCTCTTCGCCATCGCCGCGAACGTCGTGGCCGGAGTGGCGACCATCTCGGTCGGCGCGCTCGACGACCGCATCGGCCCCAAGGCCGTGATCGTCGCCTCGCTCATCGGCCTGGTCGTCTGCGGCACCGCCGTCTTCGTCCTGCACGACGGGGGGAGCACGGTGTTCTGGATCTTCGGCCTGCTGCTGTGCCTGTTCGTCGGCCCGGCGCAGTCGGCGAGCCGCAGCTACCTCGCCCGCCTCATCCCGGAGGGACGCGAGGGCGAGATCTTCGGCCTCTACGCGACCACCGGGCGGGCGGCCTCGTTCCTCGCGCCCGCCGCCTTCGCAGCCGCCGTCTCGATCGCCGCGGCCGTCTCGGGCAGCGGCGAGGCGAACGTGCAGTACTGGGGCATCCTCGGGCTCGTCCTCGTCCTCGCCGTGGGGCTGGTGCTGCTCCTGCCGGTGCGCCGCCCGCCGGCCACCGCCCCCGTCGTGCCGGAGCCGCGGCTCGCTCCGCCCGCCCGCCGGGACTGACGGGGCCCGGACCGCGGAGTCGCTGGCGACGCCCCTCCCCGCGCGCCGCCGGCCGCAGATCAGACCGTGGCGATCCAGAACACGATCAGCAGGAGCGTGACGAGGAAGCCGGTCAGGAAGTTCAGCGCGAGGAAGCGCTTCCAGCCCGCGTTCGCCCGCTCCGCCTCGGCGTCCTCGAGCGATCGGTACGGCCAGATGCTCACCGCGTACGGCACCGCGAGGATCGCCGCGAGAGTCCCCGGCCAGGGCAGCAGGAGCAGGAGCAGGCCGCTCGCGACGTAGGCGGCGATGGCGAAGCGCGTGGTCGCCTTCGCTCCGATCACGGTCGCGATCGAGCCGATGCCGCCCGCCCGGTCGGCCAGGATGTCCTGCACCGCGCCGAAGGCGTGGCTCGCGATCCCCCAGAGGAAGAACGCCACGAGCAGCGCCACCAGAGGTCCGGTGACCACGGTGCCCGCGAGGGCGATCCCGTAGACGGCCGGGCTGACGAAGTGGGTCGCCGAGGTCAGCGAGTCGACGAACGGGCGCTCCTTGAAGCGGAGCCCCGGCGCACTGTAGGCGATCACCGCGAAGACGCTGATCGCGAGGACCAGCCACGAGACCGGGGATCCGAGCAGCACGAGCGCCACCAGGAACGGCACGTTCGTGGCCACCGCCGCGATCAGCGTCGCGCGGTGCTCGCTCCGGTCGAGCACGGCGCCCTCGACGCCGCCCTTGCGGGGGTTCCGCAGGTCGGACTCGTAGTCGAAGACGTCGTTGATCCCGTACATCGCGAGGTTGTAGGGGATGAGGAAGTAGATCGTGCCGAGCACGAAGGCGAGGTCGATCTCGCGGGTGGTCAGCAGGTACGCCGCCGCGAACGGGTAGGCGGTGTTGACCCAGCTCAGCGGGCGGCTCGAGACGAACAGCGCGCGCAGCCGGTTCACGGCTCGCTCCGACGACGCGAGGGCAGGAGCACCCAGAGCGCCGGGAGGGCGAGGGCCGCGGCGATCGCGTAGGCGAAGTCCTCGATCGGAGCGACGCCGATCCGGATGCCCGAGATCAGGTCGTCGTCGTAGGCGACCAGCAGTCCCACTCCGATCATGATGTTGTCGAAGACGGCTGTCATCACCAGCAGCACGGCGAGCGTGCCGAGGACGGCGGGCAGGCGCAGGACGCGTCGGCGCAGCGCGAGCAGCAGCAGCACCAGCACCACCGCGAGGAACACGGCGTTGAGGAGGAGGTAGGTCACGCGCGCGCCTCCGCCCGCCGGGAGACGCGCTGCGAGAGGAAGCCGTGCACGTCCATCGTCAGGTAGCAGAGCAGGGTGAGGAAGAGGACCTCCTCGACCGGGAGCTCCGGCGCGATCTGCAGGCCGGTCATGTAGGAGGTCTCGCCGCGGAAGAAGACGCCCAGGCCGATCCCCACGAGGTCCCAGACCAGGAAGAACGCGACTCCCACGGGCAGCACGATCGCCGCGCGTCGCGCGTCCGCCCAGAAGAACAGCCGGAAGCGGCGGTCGAGCACGATCATCCCGGTGATCGAGACGAGGAGCGCGAGCAGGTAGAGGATCCCCACGCCTACTCCCCCACGGCGACGGGCGCGACCGGACCGGACGGCGCCTCCCGCACGGGCAGCGGCTCGGTCGACACGTCGCCGCGCACGCGCTTGAGCATGACCTCGGCGCTGATGATGCACATCGGCAGGCCGATGCCGGGGATCGTGGAGCTGCCGGCGAAGAGCAGTCCGTCGACGTGCCTGCTGACGTTCCCGGCCCGGAAGAAGGCGCTCTGCGAGAGGACGTGGGCCGGTCCGAGCATCGAGCCGCGCCAGGCGCCGAGGTCGCTCTCGAAGTCGGCCGGGCCGATGGTGCGGCGGACGACGATCCGCTCGGCCAGGTCGGTCGCGCCGGTCCAGGACGCGATCTGCGCGATGGCCTGGTCGGCGATGGCCTCGACGCGCGCGTCGCCCGCGCCGTCGACTCCGCCGTGGCCGATCGAGGTGTCGGCCGGGATCGGCACGAGCACGAACAGGTTCTCGTGCCCCTCCGGAGCCGTGCTCGCGTCGGTCGCGCTCGGGCGGCAGACGTAGATCGACGCGGGATCGGGGACGGTCGGGTGCTCGCCGAAGATCTTGTCGAAGTTGTCGCGCCAGTCCTTCGTGAAGAGCAGGGTGTGGTGCTCGAGCTCGGGCAGCTCCCCGCGCACGCCCAGGAGGACGAGGACGGCGCTCGGGCCGGGCTCGCGCTTCTCCCAGTAGGCGGGCGGGTAGGTCCGCAGCTCCTCGGGGAGGAGCGACTGCTCGGTGGTGAAGAGGTCGGAGGCGTTGACGACCAGGTCGGCGGGGATCCGCTCCGTGCCGTCGGGGCCCGTGAACTCGACTCCGACGACCTCGGCGCCGCGGCGTCGGCCGCGGGGCGAGCGGGCGGTGAGGATCCGCGTCGCGGGCGAGGACGTGCGGACGGTGACGCCGGCCTCCTCGGCGACGTCGGCGACGGCCTCGATCAGCTTCGTGAATCCGCCCATCGGGTAGAGCACGCCGTCGGCGAGGTCGAGGTGGCTCATCAGGTGGTACATGCTCGGCGCGGCGAACGGCGAGGAGCCGAGGAAGACGGCCGGGTAGCCGAGGATCTGGCGCAGCCGGTTGTCGGTGACCGCCGTCGCCGCGAACGTGTCGAGCGGCGTGAGCAGCAGGCGGCCGAGCCTCCCGGTCCGGCTGAGCACGTCGCGGCGCAGCAGCGGGAGGAAGGAGGAGAAGCTCGTGTAGAGGAAGCGGCGCTTGGCCATCTCGTAGGTGTCGCGCGCGGAGTCGAGGTACGCGCGCATCCGCTCGCCCGCTCCGGGCTCGATGCTCTCGAAGAGCGCGAGGTTCGACTCGAGGTCGGCGAGCACGTCGATCGGCTCGTCGACGCCCTCGCTGTAGACCCGGTAGCCGGGGTCGAGCGTGACGAGGTCGAGGCGCTCCTCGGCGCTGGTGCCCATCAGGCGGAAGAAGTGGTCGAACACCTCGGGCATCAGGTACCAGGAGGGACCGGTGTCGAAGCGGAAGCCCTCGTGCTCCCACGAGCCGGCGCGGCCGCCGACGGCCTCGCGCGCCTCCAGGAGGGTCACGTCGTAGCCGTCGCGCGCGAGCAGCGCGGCGGAGGCGAGCCCGCCGATCCCGCCGCCGATGACGACGGCGCGGTGCGGGCCGGTCCTCGAGCGGGTCGCGCGGACGGGGCCGGGGCCCAGGCGCGGGCCCAGCGTCGACACGGCCGCCTTCGCCGCGAGCGCCGCCTTGGCGGCCGTGGGCACGCTGACGCGGGCGCGGAGGAGCTCCTCGGCGGGCGTCGCGCGGATCCGGTCGGCCAGGGCGGCGAAGAGGGAGTGGGCGAGCAGGACCGCGCGCCGGCTCGAGCGCGGGAGCTCGGGCACGATGGCGGCGGCTTCGGCGAGGTCGTCGTCGAGATCGGCGAGCAGCGAGGCCTTGTCGCGCTCGGAGAACGCCCGCGGGTCGACTCCGGGGAAGTAGCTGCGGCCGAGGCCGTCGACGTCGGCGGCGAAATCGCGGAGGAAGTTGACCTTCTGGAACGCGGCCCCCAGGCGGCGCGCTCCGGCCACGAGCCGCGCGCGGGCGGCCTCGGAGACGAGCCCCGCGTCCGGCGCCGCGAGGAACACGTGCAGGCACATCAGCCCGACGACCTCGGCGGAGCCGTAGACGTAGGCCTCGAAGGACTCGGGGGTGTGCTCGGTCTCGCGGAGGTCGGCGCGCATCGACGCGAAGAACGGCCGGGTGAGCTCGGTGCCGAATCCGGTCGCCCGCGCGGTACGAGCGAAGGCGTGGATCACGAGGTTGGAGCTGTAGCCGGAGGCGAGCGCGCGCTCGGTCTCGGCCTCGAAGGCGTCGAGAGACTCCTCCACCGCGGCCCGATCGAGACGGGCCTCCTCGGCGACGCCGTCGACGATCTCGTCGGCGACGCGCACGAGGGCGTAGACGTCCTCCACCCGCTCGCGGACGCCCGGGGCGAGCAGACGCGTGGCCAGCCCGAAGGAGGTGGAGTAGCGGCGGATCACCTGCGCGGACGACTCGTGCGCGACGCGGTCGTACAGTTCGCTCTGGCGGCTCATCGTGCCACCGTACGGGGGCACGGCCGGGCGGAGCGCATCGTCGCACGCATCCGCGCGTGGCGGACAGCGCTCATCGGGTGCGCCCGACCACGCTGGCCACGAGCGGGCGGACCTCGTTGCGGAAGGCCTCCGACACCGCGGGCGTCTCCAGCGCCGCCCAGGCGCGGTCTGCGAACTGGTTCGCGAGCCCCTCGGCGTAGCTGCGGGCGCCGCACTCCTCGAGGATGCCGCGCACCTTCTCCGCGGTCTCGGGCGCGAGGTGCTCGTCGCCGATCAGCGCCTCGATGTCGGGCCAGCAGTCCGTGCCGGCCGCGTGGGCGATGAGGACGGTGCGCTTGCCCTCGCGGAGGTCGCCCAGCGTGGTCTTGCCGGTCTGCCCCTCCGAGCCGAAGACCCCGAGCAGGTCGTCGACGATCTGGTAGGCGATGCCGATCCAGCGGCCGAACTCGCCGAGGGCGTCCACCGCGGCGTCCGAGGCCCCGGCGAGGATCGCTCCGGCCTGCAGCGGCGCCTCGAACGAGTAGACGGCCGTCTTGAGGCGCTCCATCTCGAGCACCTCGTCGACCGAGGGCATGCCCGGCATGAGGGAGAAGTCCACATCGGCCAGCTCACCCGCGGCGGAGGCGAAGACGGCCTCGTCGAGCAGGGTGAGCAGGCGGGCCCGCACGCCGTCGGAGGCGCCGACGCCCTCGACGAGGCGGTGGGCGCCGGTGAGGGCGAGGTCCCCGGCGATCACGGCCACCGAGGTGCCCCGGTGCTCGGCGATCGGGATGGAGAGCCCCGCGGTCGTCGCCTCGTCGCGGTAGCTGCCCGAGACGTTCGGGCCGCCGCGGCGCACGAAGTCGCGGTCGATCA
This sequence comes from Rathayibacter sp. AY1C7, assembly GCF_002931865.1. Taxonomy (NCBI): domain Bacteria; kingdom Bacillati; phylum Actinomycetota; class Actinomycetes; order Micrococcales; family Microbacteriaceae; genus Rathayibacter; species Rathayibacter sp. AY1C7. The sequence goes on from NZ_PSWB01000011.1 coordinate 95,509, forward strand.
CGTCGTCGTGCACGATCAGCGCGGTGTGCAGCAGCTCGAACGCCGCGCCGAGATGGGCGGCGGCCTCCGGATCCTGGCCGCCGTGGGCCTCGTACGCCGAGATCACCATCAGCGGGCGGAAGCGCTTGCCGCCGCGGGTGTTGGCCTCCAGCGTCTGCCAGAGAGTCAGGTAGCGGGGTCCGAGACGCACCGCCCGGGACCTCGCCAACGAGAAGAACCTGTCCAGGACGGCATCGACGTGCTCCTGCCTCAACCGGGACAGAACCACGGGGTCGCGCGTATCCACGTGGGAAGGCTAACAAAGGGGAGAACCAGGACGATAAGCCGGCTGATGTGTTGCGGCGTGCTTGACTTGCGGGTATGACTTCGCCAGCCGCCACTGTGCAGACGGACCGGATCGAGCAGGTGGTCCTCCTCGACGAGGCCGGGAACGCCGTGGGGGTCGCCGACAAGGCGACCGTGCACGACACGGCCACCCCCCTGCACCTCGCGTTCTCCTGCCACGTCTTCTCCCCGGACGGCGCGCTGCTGGTGACCCGCCGCGCGCTCGAGAAGCGCACCTGGCCGGGCGTCTGGACCAACTCCTTCTGCGGGCACCCCGCCCCGGGCGAGCGGATCGAGGACGCCGTCGTCCGCCGGGCCGAGCGCGAGCTCGGCGCCCGGCTGGCCACGCTGGAGGTCGCCCTGCCGGACTTCCGCTACCGCGCGGTCGATGCGTCCGGCGTCGTCGAGAACGAGATCTGCCCCGTCTACACGGCGACGCTGTCGAGCCGCGACGCCCTCGATCCGCGCCTCGACGAGGTCATGGACTACGAGTGGGTCGACGCCGAGGCGACGCTCGCCGCCGTCCGCTCGACCCCCTGGGCGTTCTCCCCCTGGCTCGTGCTGCAGCTCCCCCGTCTGCTGGGCTGACCCCCGCGCCCTGATCCCTGCGCCGGAGTCAGTCGGTGTAGACGTCCGTGCGGTGGAAGTTGAGCGCCGACCGCGACGCGGTCGGACCGCGCTGGCCCTGGTACCGCGAGCTGTACTCCGCCGAGCCGTAGGGCTTCTCGGCGGGCGAGCTGAGGCGGAAGAAGCACATCTGGCCGATCTTCATCCCCGGCCAGAGCGTGATGGGGAGCGTCGCGACGTTGCTGAGCTCGAGGGTGACGTGGCCGGTGAAGCCCGGATCGATGAACCCGGCGGTCGAGTGGGTCAGCAGTCCGAGCCGTCCGAGCGAGCTCTTGCCCTCGAGGCGCGCCGCGATGTCGTCCGGCAGCGACACCTCCTCGTAGGTCGAGCCGAGCACGAACTCTCCCGGGTGGAGGATGAACGGCTCGCCCTGCGGCGTCTCGACCAGGCGGGTCAGCTCGGGCTGGTCCTCGGCCGGATCGATGTACGGGTAGCGGTGGTTGTCGAACAGCCGGAAGAAGCGGTCGAGGCGCACATCGACGGACGACGGCTGCAGCATCGACGGATCGTGCGGGGCGAGCCCCACGCGGCCGGAGGCGAGTTCGAGCGAGATGTCGCGGTCGGAGAGGAGCACGCTGCGATCCTAGGGCGTGGCGCGACCCGGGGCATGGGCCGGCTCCGGGCCTTGCTACGATGTCCTGGTGCGCCCGAGCGGCGCCGCGCGAGTGTAGTTCAATGGTAGAACTTCTGCTTCCCAAGCAGATGGCGCGGGTTCGATTCCCGTCACTCGCTCTCCTCCCCCCCCTCGTCTGCGGCCGGTCCTCCGGCCCGACGCGAGCGGCTCCTCCTCCGGCGCTGCAGCGGCGTCCGTCAGCGCAGCGGCGTCCGGCAGCCCCGCGGTGTCCGTCAGCCCAGCAGCGGCAGCCGCCCGACGATCCTGTCGATCCGGTTCCTCGGCCCCACCAGGCTGACCGCGAGGTACTGCAGCTCGTCGGAGCCGCTCGCCGCCACCGCCTCCCGGTACTCGTCGTACACCCGGGTGGCCTGCGCCGACGCGGGCATGTCGGCGACGAACGTCCCGTCGTGCGCCTCGGCCTTCGCGCGGATCGCGAGCAGGGTCGCCGCGTCGGCGGCGAGGACCGTGCAGCCGGCCCACGGCAGACCGGGATGCAGCGATCCGGACGCGTCGGCGGGGCTCGGTCCGAGCAGCCCCGCGACGTGCGCGGCCGTCGCGGCGCCCACGCAGATCGCGGCGTTCACGGCGCGGCCGGCGGGGAGGGACTCGTCGACGACGACCACCCACGTGAGGCGGGCCGAGCGGGTGGGCGCGGCGGTGTCGATCTCGTCGGGGTGGAAGCCGACGGCGTCGGGGGCGGGGATGGTCATGATGCTCCTCGGTTCGTGCGCAGTGACGTCACGAACAGTAGGCAGGAGGGCTCCCCTTCGGCAGGATCTCCGTATGAACGACCAGCAGAACGGCCCAGGAGCGGCACTCGACGAACTCGACGTCCGGATCCTGCAGGTCCTGCAGTCGGATGCACGGATCACGAACCGTGACCTCGCAGCCGCCGTGCACGTCTCGCCGACCACCGCCCTCGACCGCACGAGGAGCCTCCGGCGCCGCGGCGTGATCACCGGCGCGACGCTCACTCTCGACTTCGCGGCCCTCGGGCGCGGCGTGCAGGCGCTGATCGCGGTCCGCATCCGTCCGCCGTCGCGCGAGATCATCGAGGCCTTCCGCGACTGGGTCGCCGGCCTCGACGAGACGGTCGGCGTGTTCGTCACCTCCGGCTCGGAGGACTTCATCATCCACGTCGCCGTCCGCGACAACCAGGACCTCTACGCCTTCGTCATCGACGAGCTGACGCAGCGCCGCGAGGTCGCCGACGTGCGCACCTCGGTCGTCTACGAGCACCTGCGCGAGCAGGTCGTCCTGCCGCTGGAGCCGCACGGCCGCGCGGAGCGGTGAGGCGCCCGAGCGGCGTTCCGACGCGACACGCCGGGCGGATCCGCGGCAGCGCGCGGGATCGCGGGACGCAGAGGGCAGGGTGGAGGGGTGACAGAGCTCGTCCAGATCCCGTCGCCGGGCGTCGCCCTCGAGTACGGGCACCCCGGCCGGCCCGTGGTGGTCGTGCTGCACGACGTGTTCGGGCGCCTGCCGTGGCTGGAGCCGTTCGCCGAGGCCGTGGCGAAGCACGGCTACCACGTGCTCGTGCCCGACCTCTACGACGGCTGGGCCACGCTCGCCCCGGAGGACGCGCGCGACCTCGCCGCGATGGCCGCGCAGGACCGCACCCTCGCCGCCGTCGCCGAGGCGGTCGGCACCGGAGTCGCGGCCGGGGCACCGCGCAGCGCCGTCATCGGCTTCGGCTTCGGCGGCCGCCTCGGGCTGCTCGCCGCGGGCACCGGGCTCGTGGACGCGGTGGTCGCGTACTACGCCACCCTCGGTGCGGAGGAGCACGTGCTGGTCCCGTGCCCCACCCTCCTGCACTACGCGCAGAGCGACGAGTGGCCCGCGGGCGACGACCCGGAGTCGTTCGTCGGGCGGCTGAAGGAGTCGGGGACGCCGGTCACGGCGCACACCTACCCGGACACGCAGCGGCACTTCGCGAACGGCAACCTGCGCGACCTGGTCAGCCCCGCCTCCGCGGCGCTCGCCTACGCGCGGACGCTCTCGTTCCTCAATCCGCAGCTCATCGACACCTGAGCTCAGCCCTGCACGTCGTGCAGGTGGTGCTGGACGTCGTGCAGGTAGTAGCGGGCGATCGTGTCGACCGTGAACGCCGCGCCGTCGCTGCGGCGGCCTCGGCGCTGCCACTGGGCGCCGGCGACGGAGTCGAACACCTCGGCGATGCGCTCGGCCGCCTCGACCAGCTCGCGGCCGACCGTCGCGGGGTCCTGCTGGTCGTAGCGCTCCTCCACGGCGGTGACGTCCTGGTCCCAGTTGGGGTAGAGCGGGTCGTCGCCGGCGAGCATCAGCTGCACGCGGGTGCGGTAGATGCGATGCACGTCGCGCACGTGCGCGGCGTACTCGAGCGGCGACCAGGTCTCGTCGTCGGGCCGGCCCGCCGCGTCGTCGCGGTCGAGCACGTAGGGCCAGGCGGCGGCGTTCTCGCGGATGAGCTCGGCGACCTCGTCGGCGTCGACGAGCGAGGCGTCGAAACCGCACTCGAGGCAGGGGCGCTCGAGGACCCAGGTCCAGTCCTTGGTGTCGGGAGTGATCGGCATGGCACCAGAGTAGGGCGCCGCCGGATCAGCAGCGCGTCGGGGTCCCCTGCACGGCGCCGCGCTCGCCGTCGGCCGTCCACGGGAGCCGGGGCAGGCCCTCGGCTCCCGTCGCGGCTCCCTGCTCGACCGCGATGGCGGCCAGGGTGCGGGCGACCGTCGCAGCGAAGTCGCCGCCGGGCGTCGAGCTGTTGATCGAGACGGCCACGGTCAGGCCCGAGACCGGGTCGGAGTACGCCGCGGTGACGAAGCCGGGCGCGAGGCCCGAGAAGCCGCGGAGGGGTCCCGCCTCGTGCCCACCGAGCCCGGCGCGGAGGTAGTCGGCGCGGCCCTGGCCCTGGACGACCGGGTCCTGCCACATGGCGTCGCCCGCGGGATCGGCCGCGAGACCCGTCGCCAGCCGCCGGAGGTCCTCCAGATCGGTCAGCGCTCCGCCCGCGGCGCCGAGCGCGGACGGGGACGCGGCGGTGACGTCGAGGCGCACGTCGCAGCGCTTCTCCCCGGTCGCCGGTTCCAGCGCGACCGCGTAGCCGCGGGGGGACGGAGCGGGCAGATCGACCTCGGAGGCGCCGGGCAGCTCCGTGCTGCGCAGCCCGTACCGCGGCACCACGTACTGGTCGTAGAGCTCCCCGATGCTCCGACCGGTCACCTGCGCGGCGACGATGCCGGCGAGCAGCGGACCGGTGGCGGAGTCGGACCACGCCGCTCCGGGCTCGGCCGAGGCGCCGCGCACCTGGGCCGCGGCGAGCAGCTCGAGCGTCGGCCACTGCCGCGGGGGGTTCTGGAGCACGGTCGGCCAGAGCGCCGAGCGGAAGTCGGCCAGGCCGGAGGTGTGCGCGCAGAGCTCGCGCAGCGTGAGGCCGTCGATGCCGGGCAGGGAGCGCAGCGTCTCGCCGACGTCGGCGTCGAGGTCGACCCGGCCGGAGTCGGCGAGGGCGAGGACCACGTCGCAGGTCATCGCCTCGGTGCCGCCGGTGCCGAGCCGCAGGTGCGCGTCGGTGGTGAGGGCGGTGGTGCGCTCGTCCGACTCCCAGCCGACCGCGCCCTCCCAGCTGCCGCCCCATGGCGACCAGACCCCGGCGACCGCTCCGGTCGCGCCGGCGACGCCGACCGTCTCGTCGAGGAACCCCGACAGGGCGGAGGCGAGCTCCTCCGACGCCGCCTGCGCGGGAGCCTCCGCCACGCGCGAGGCGGCGGCGGGCGTGCAGCCGGCCAGTGCGAGCACGAGGACCGGGACGACGAGCAGTCCCGTCCGCGTCCGTCTGCGAGATCCCATGCCGTGCGACTCCCCCGTCGTCTGCGAACGGCACCACTGTACGGGGGCTCCGTCGGGCCGGAGAGGGCCGCTGAGCGCGCGATCGCGATTCGTGTCCTGACCGTGACCGGCGGAGTCCACCCCGTTCCCAAACCGGCAGGCGCCGGGTTACGAAGAGAGGGAGTACAGCGCAGAGGCGCTGCTCGAAGGAGGTAAGAGACCATGCGTAGATCCCCCAATCGACTGCTGGCGACTCTCTTCGGAGCCGTCTACGTCGTCGTCGGGCTCCTCGGCTTCGTCGTGACCGGAGGCGTGCAGTTCCTCTCGACCGAAGGCGGGCTCCTGCTCGGCGTCTTCGAGGTGAACCCGCTGCACAACATCGCCCACCTGCTCATCGGAGGCGCGCTGCTGATCGCGGGCCTGTCGACCGTCGCCGCGGCGAAGACCGTCAACGTGACAGTCGGAGCGGTGTACCTGCTGCTCGGCATCGTCGGCTTCTTCCTGGTCGACACCGCCCTGAACGTGCTGGCGCTGAACACCGCCGACCACTTCCTGCACCTGGCCAGCGCGCTGGTGCTCCTGGGAGTCGGACTCGGCACGGAGAAGACGGCGAGGACGCGCACCGCCGCCACCGCCTGACCCGGGCGGCACCCGCCGCCCCCCTCTACTCCGTCCGCCGTGGGCCCGCCGTTTTCCGCGGCGGACGGACTGAACGGCCCCGGACGACACGATGCGGTGTGTCGATCCGGGGCCTCCTCTTCTTCCCCGATCCAGCGAAGGAGCCGCCATGACCACCGTGGCCCGCTGCAACGCCGCTTTCGCCGGACTCGGCGCCGGGCTCGTCCACCTCTCGCTCGCCGCCGGCGGCGAGGGCGTGCAGGCCCCGGTGATCGGAGTGCTCGGTGCCGTCGAGATCCTCTGGGCGGTCCTCGTCCTGGCGCGCGGCCGGATCGTCGCTCCGCGCTCCGCGCTGGTCGTCGCGGTCGCCTCCCTGGCGGCGTTCGCCCTCGCTCTGGCCCTCGGCGCACTCGCCGAGCCCCTCCCCGCGCTGGCCGCCGCGGCCCTCCAACTGATCGCGGTCGCCGTGGTGGCCGTCTCGCTCCGCTCTCCGCGCGTCGAGGAGAAGGCCGTCTCGCCGTCGCGAGCTCTCGTCGGACTCCTGGCCGGCGCGCTCACCGTCTCCGCCCTCGCCACCCCCGCCATGGCCGCCTCCTCGGGCGGTACGGGCGACATGGGCGGGATGATGCACTCCGTCGTCGACGGCGGACACGGGCACTGACGCCCTCTGGTCCCGGCGGCCCCGCTCGGCTAAGGTAAGGCAGACCTCAGTCGTCGAGGGAGGCCACCGTGTCGAACGTCATCCCGTTCTCCGAGGCCCTGCGCCTGCGCATCGGGCAGTCCGGCGCGGACGACGAGGGCGCCGCCTTCATGACCTCGCTGATGACCGGCTCCGGCAGCCGCGACGACTACATCGCGCTCATCTCGCAGCACTACTTCGTCTACGAGGCCCTCGAGGCCGTGGCGGAGGACATGGCCGGCGATCCGGTCGCGGAGCCCTTCCTCTCGGCCAAGCTCACCCGGCTCCCCGCGATCGCGGAGGACCTGCGCTTCCTCGTCGGCGAGGACTGGCGGGAGCGCATCCGCCCGCTGCCCTCGACCAGCGCCTACGTCGACCGGATCCGCACCGTGGCCTCGGGCTGGAGCGGCGGCTTCGTCGCCCACCACTACACGCGCTACCTCGGCGACCTCTCCGGCTGCGCGATCGTCCGCGGGCTGCTGCAGCGGCGGTTCGGCTTCGAGACCAACGGCGTCGGCTTCTTCCTCTTCGGCGAGATCGCCGCACCGTCGGCCTTCCGCGCCACCTACCGCGAGCAGCTCGACGCCGCGGGCTGGGACGAGGAGGAGCGGGAGCGGGTCATCGCGGAGGTCGCGGAGGCGTACCGGCTGACGACGGAGCTGTTCCGCGATCTCGCCCGGACCTGCGCGGCGGCCTGAGGGCCTGCTCCGACCTCCTCCGCGGGGCGTCAGTCCGCGGACGCCTCCGCGACGGCGGCCGGCTCGGCTCGCCGTTCGGACATGAAGCGCAGCACGTCCTTGTCGACGATGATGTCGCTCGGCCGGAGCGGCCGCGTCAGGTAGAGCCCCTCGAGGCTCGTGATGCGGCTGAGCGCCACGTAGGTCTGCCCGGGGGCGAAGGCGCGCTGCCCGAGGTCGACCACGGCGGAGTCGTAGGTCTTGCCCTGCGACTTGTGGATCGTGACCGCCCACGCCAGGCGGAGCGGGAACTGCGCGAACTCGGCGACGATCTCGCGGGTGAGCTTCTTCGTCGCGGCGGAGTAGGAGTAGCGGTAGCGCTCCCAGGTCGCGGGCTCGACCTCGTGGACCTCGCCGTCCACCTCGACCCACACCGTTCCCGCGACCTTCGTCACCCGGCCGATCGTGCCGTTCACCCAGCGCTGCTCGGAGTCGTTGCGCAGGAACATCACGTGCGCGCCGATCTTGAGCTCGAGGTTCTGGTCCGCTGGATAGGCGCGCCCGCCGAAGTCGCCGCTGATCTCGGCCGACGCGGTCTTCAGCGGGCCCTTCAGCCGCGCGAGCGCCGCCTGGTTGATGCGGTTGACCGTGTCGTTGCGGGTCGCGAGCGTGATCGCGTCGTCCGCCGGAGGCGTCCGCGCGCCCGCGGCGTTCAGCACGTCGGCGATCTCCTTCGTCACCATGCCGAAGCGGACCGCGTTGAGCATCCACTTGAAGCGCTCATCGCTCTGCCGGTGGATCCGGCCGAGCTCGACGATCCGCAGCGGCGCCTCGTGCCAAACGAGGGCGTCGAAGAACCACAGCGAGCGGTAGCGGTCGGCGAAGTAGGCGCGCTCCTCCGGATCGCCGGGAACGGGTGCGAGCTGGAACGGGTCGCCGAAGAGGACGACCTGCACGCCCCCGAACGGCTCGGAGCGCCGCTGCCGCGCCTGCCGGAGGCTGCGGTCGATCCCGTCGAGCAGGTCGGCGTTGACCATGGAGATCTCGTCGATGACGAGCGTGTCGATGGTGTTGAGGAGCTTGCGCAGCTCGGGCGGCTGGTCGAGGTCGGAGTCGGCGATGACGCCGATCGGCAGTCGGAAGAGCGAGTGGATGGTCTGGCCGCCGACGTTCAGCGCCGCGACGCCGGTGGGGGCGCAGATGACGATCTGCTTGTCGGTGTTCCAGCTCAGGTGGTTGAGCAGGGTGGACTTGCCCGTGCCCGCGCGACCCGTGACGAACAGGTGCTCGCGCGTGTTCTCGATGAGGTCGAAGACCCGCTGCTGCTCGTCGGAGAGGGTCGGCTGAGTCACCGCTCCACTGTACCCGCGGGCCGCCAGGACCCCGGGGCCCGGGCGCGGATCAGCCGCGCTTCTGGAGGGCGGCCAGGCGGTCGTTGTAGGCCGTGAGCTCGGCCTCTCCGGTGCGGTCGGCCTGGCGGTCGCGGCGCTTGGTCTCGCGGGCGTCGGAGCGGCTCCACATCATCGCGACGACGATCGCGAGCGCGAGGGTGGGGATCTCGCCGATGCTCCACGCGATGCCGCCGGCCGCCTGCTGATCGGCGAGCGCGGAGGTGCCCCAGCCCATCGCTCCGTACCAGTCGGCGAGGAGCAGCCCCTCCCCCGTCATCAGTGCGAGGCCGAAGAAGGCGTGGAACGCCATGGTGCCCAGCAGCAGCAGGAGGCGCATCGCGTAGGGCACGCGGTGCACGCTCGGGTCCACTCCGATCAGGACGCTGACGAAGAGGTAGCCGGTGATCAGGAAGTGGACGATCATCCACTCGTGGCCGATGTGGTCCGTGGTGGCCCAGCGGAACAGCGGGGAGTAGTAGAAGCCCCAGAGCGACCCGACGAACAGCAGCGCGGCGACGATCGGGTGCGAGATCGCGGTGGCGAAGCGCGAGTGCACGGCGAGCAGCACCCACTCGCGGGCACCGCGGGAGCCGTCGGTGCGGCGGGCGGCGGCGCGGGCGATGAGCGTGACCGGTGCCGCCGGGACGAGCAGCAGCGGCACCGCCATGGTGAGGACCATGTGCGAGAGCATGTGGGCGCTGAACAGGTACTTCTCGTACGCGTTCACCCCGCCGTTCGTGATGTAGGCCAGGAGGAGCATGCCCGCGATCCAGAGGATCGTGCGGTGCAGGGGCCAGCGGTCACCCCGGCGGTGCAGGCGCACCACTCCGGCGACGTAGAACGCGATGGCGAAGGAGCAGACCAGGAGCCAGACCAGGTCGATGTTCCAGAGCGTGAGGAAGTTCATCGCGCTCGCGGGCGGCGGCAGGGGCTCGCCCGTCAGCAGCTGGGCCGGGGTCGGATCCGTGAGCTGGCTCGCGGCGATCTGGTCGACCGGGGTCGCGGTGCGCGCGAGAGCCGCGGCGACTCCGGACGCGATCCCCATGAAGGCGATCTCGGCGCCGACGAGCCACCAGAAGCTGCGGCCGCCGACACCGCCGGCCTTCCGCATCCGCTCGATGAGGTAGCGGCGCTGCAGAACGCCGAACAGGCCCAGCGCGACCAGCGCCGCGACCTTGACCAGCACGAGGATCCCGTAGCCGGTCAGCAGGTTGTCGAGAGTGGCGAGCCGGAGCTCGGCGCTGACGTACCCGGACGCCGCGACCACGACGAAGCTCACGAGCGCGAGGCTGGAGTAGCGCTCGATCACGGGCAGCAGGCGGGAGCCGCCGAGCAGGGGCCGCAGGGCGATGACGGTGATGAGGCCGCCCAGCCAGATCGCCGCGAAGACGAGGTGCAGGCCCAGCGCCGTGACGGCGGCGTCGTGCCCGCTCGCTCCCGCCGCGTGCCCCTGCTGCGCCATCGGCAGCAGCGTGAGCAGGGCCAGGCCCGTGACGAAGACGAGCGCGGTCTGGTTGCGGACGGCGAAGCAGAGGACGGTGACGACGGCCGCGAGCAGCGTCGTGATGAGCCAGGCCTGGCCGACCTCGATGCTGCCGATGAAGTAGCTGAGCTTGGTGCCGAAGTCGCGGTCGAGGCTCAGGGGCGTCTGCGTGACGTTGAGGAAGGTGAGGAACCCGGTCACCGCGCTGGCCGCCGCGAAGAAGGCGGCGCTGGCGGCGGCGACGTCGAGGGCGATCGAGAACTCGGTGCGCGGCTCGGGCGCGGCCTCGGCGGGCGCGGGGCGCGCGGGGGCGACCGCGGTGCGCGTCGATCCGGCGCGGGAGGAGGACTGGCCGCCGCGCGAGGACTGGCCGCCGCGCGAGGAGGCGTGAGCGGTCGAAGATCGGGACGAGGACCGGGCGTCGCGGGCGGCGGCGGCGCGGGGGCTCAGCGCGAACAGCGTCAGCACGAGCGAGCCGATCATGCCCGCGGCGCCCAGATTGACGGCCAGCTTGGCGATCGGGAGGCCGTAGCGGACCACGGGGCCGGGATCGTTCAGCAGCGGAGCCGCGGCTCCCCCTCCGAAGGCCAGGGCCGCGAGGAGGGCGACGAGCGCTGCGGCGACGAGCACGAGCGCAGGGCCGACGATCCGGACGGTTCGATTCACCGGTCCAGCCTACGTTCCGCGGCTGATCGGCAGCCGCGTCCGCGGACGATCGGCGGCCGCGTCCGCGGACGACGACGGCCCCGGCGCAGTGCCGGGGCCGTGTCGGAGGGCGCGACTACTTCGCGGCGGCCTTGAGCTTGGTGCCCGCGGAGACCTTGACCGAGTGGCCGGCGGCGATCTGGATGGTCTCGCCGGTCTGCGGGTTGCGGCCGGTGCGCGCGGCGCGGGAGGTGCGCTCGACGGCGATCCAGCCGGGGATGGTGACCTTCACGTCGTTCGACACGGAGTCGGCGAGGGTGGTGAAGAGCGAGTCGAGGACGCCGTTGACGGCGGCCTGGCTCTGGCCGGAGTCGGCGGCGATCTTCGCGACGAGCTCGGTGCGGTTGAGCGACTTGTCAGCCATGGAGTGTCCTCCCAGGACGTTCTCGCTGTCGGAACAGCTGGTTTCGATGGATCGTCCTCGGCCGGGGACGGACGTCCTCAACCGGTCGGACCGTCGGTAACCTACCAGCCCCGCCCCGGATCTCCGGCGATTCCGGCCTCGAGACGCCCGGAACGACGCCGATCGCGCCGGTCGGTCCCTCCACAGGAGGCGCTCGGCGCCTCTCGTCCACCGGTCCGCCGATCGCCTCTCCGCAGAGTCCGCCGCCTGACGAGGATCGGCTCATGACGACGACGGCACTCCTCCCTCCACCCGCTCCGGGCGACGCGGCCCTCCCCGGCCCTCCCCGGCGGCACCCTCCCGCCCGCCGACCGTACGAGCCCGGGCTCGCCGCGCTCGCGCTGGGCCTGCTCGCGCTCGCGTCCTCCGTGCATCCGCTCTGGGCCCTCCCCGCCGTCGCCGTGGCGGTCGCCGCGGTGATCGCCTCCGTGCGGGCGCTGCGGTGGGCGGGCGAGCGGAGGAGCGCGGTGGCCGGGCTCGCCTGCGCGGCTCTCGCGCTGCTCGTCTGCTCCGTCACGGCTCCCGCCTCCGTGCGGGCGGGCCTCGCCGTGCTGGCCTGGATCACCGCCCTGCGGCCCGGTCCGTGAGCGGGCGCGGCTCCGGTCCAGCCCGCCTCGCTACAGTGACGGCGGCCCGCGCCCGAGCGGGCCGGGAGGACGGCCACGATGGCTCAGACGGACGGTTGGATCTCGACGGCGATCTGGTGGCACGTCTACCCGCTCGGCTTCACGGGCGCCGAGGCGAGCGCCTCGGAGGGTCCGGGCCCGGACGACGAGCCGCAGCACCGCCTCCGCGCCCTGCTGCCCTGGCTCGACGACCTGCTGGCGCTGGGCTGCAACGGGCTGCTGCTCGGGCCGGTCTTCGCCTCCTCCACCCACGGCTACGACACGGTCGACCACTTCCGGATCGATCCCCGCCTCGGCGACGAGGCCGACCTCGACGCGCTGATCGCCGCGTGCCGCGAGCGCGGGATCCGGGTGCTGCTCGACGGGGTCTTCAACCATGTGGGACGGGAGCACCCCTGGTGGCGTGCCGCGGTCGCGGCCGGCGAGGGCTCCCCCGAGGCGGCGCGCTTCTCCCGCAGCGAGCGGTCGCAGGAGGTCGACGGCCTCCGCGTCGACGTGTTCGAGGGGCACGACGCCCTGGTCGAGCTCGACAACGGGAACCCCGAGGTCGCGGAGCACGTGTCCTCCGTGCTCGCGCACTGGCTCGAGCGGGGCATCGACGGCTGGCGGCTCGACGCGGCGTACGCGGTCGCGCCGGCGGCCTGGCAGGCGGCGATCGACCCGGTGCGGCAGCGCTTCCCCGACGCGTGGTTCGTCGGCGAGGTCATCCACGGCGACTACACCGGCTACGTGCGGGAGTCGGGGCTCGACTCGGTCACGCAGTACGAGCTCTGGAAGGCCGTCCGCAACTCCCTCGAGGAGGCGAACCTCTTCGAGCTGGCCTGGTCCCTGAAGCGCCACGACGACTTCGTCCGCGAGTTCCTGCCCCTCACCTTCGTCGGCAACCACGACGTGACCCGGATCGCCAGCGCCGTCAGCGACGAGCGCCACCACGGCCACGCCGCGGCGATCCTCGGCTTCGTCGCCGGCGTGCCGAGCATCTACTCCGGCGACGAGCGGGGCCTGCGCGGCGTCAAGGAGGAGCGGATCGGCGGCGACGACGCGATCCGCCCGGAGTTCCCGGCCGATCCCGCCGAGTGGCCGGGCGGGGAGGCCTACCGGGCCCACCAGGAGGTCGTCGCGTTCCGCCGACGGAACCCGTGGCTGGTCGGCGCGAGCACCCGCACGGTCGACCTCTCCAACACCGCCGTGATGCTCGTGGCGGAGGGCCCGGAGGGACGCACCGCGCGGCTCGCGCTGAACATCGGCGACGAGACGGCGACCGTCGGCGGCGTCCAGGTCGCTCCCCACTCCTGGTCGCTGCACGACTGACCCGGCGCGCAGGCGGCCAGGCAGTGCGCGACGGAGCGTCGACCTTCAGGGGCCTGTCCTCTACGCTCGGGCGCATGCCGAGACCTGCACGAGGACCCTCCGACGGACGAGCCGACTCGATCGACGACGCCGGGATGCCGGCGTCCGGACTCGAGCAGGCGTTCGCCGCCCCCGTCGACCCGGAGAGCGACCCCGGACCGGGCGAGAGGAGCGGCCTGTCGAGCCGCATCGCCCAGGAGCTGCTCGAGGACGGCTTCGGCCTCGATGCGAGCGACGAGGAGGTGCCGTCCCGCGCCGTCGAGATCGACGATCCCGCCCGCGCCGTCGGTGACGATCCCGCCCACCCCGTGCACGGCTCGATGTCCGGCGAGTTCGAGCGCCGCTGAGCCCGGCCGCCGTCGGTCGTCGACAGCCCGGCGGCACCGCTCCGCCCGCCGGCCGTCGTCACCCCGCCGGTACCGCGCCGCCCGCCGCCGGAGCCGGGTCCGGGCCGCCCGCCTGCAGCTCGGCGAGGAATCCGGGCCGGAGCACGCGCGCCTCGATCGACGCGGCTCCCGAGGTCCAGCCGTCGCCGAGCGGACGCTCGGGCGTGAGCAGCACGTGGCCCGGAGTCCCCGCTCGGCCGAGGACGGCGGCGACGCGGCCCTCCGGATCGTAGAGGGCGTGGTCGACGAGCGGCCCGTAGACGGCGTGCACCGCGAAGTCCTCGCGCCTGCCGAGGAGGACGGGCAGCAGCTCCTCGCCCTCGCGCAGGCCGTGGGGCCACCAGCGGAAGCGCTCGACGAGCTCGTGGCAGGCGGCGCACGAGGGCGAGAAGAAGACGAGGTGCGTCGCCGGGCGGGACAGCTCCTCGAGCGTCAGGAGCTCGCCGGCCACCGTGACGAACGCGAGGTCGGCGGCCGAGAGGGCACCCTCGCCCGCGGGCCCCGGCGCGGACTCTCGATCGGCTGCGGACAGGCGGGCGGCCGCCCGGACGCGAGCGGCCGTCGACGCCGCACGGCGGTCGCGCACCAGCACGAGCGAGACCGCGGCGAGAGCGGCGGCGAGCCCGGACGCCGCCGCCGAGGCACCGCCGCCGCCGAGCAGCGCGGCCGGAGCGAGCCCGCCGAGCGCCCCGGCGACCGCCAGCGCGAGCAGCACCGCGTTCCTCGCGACGGTGCGTCCGGTCATCCGCGCCGAGCCCAGACCGCCGAAGCACTCGCAGTCGACGTCCTCCGCCGCGCGGACCGCGCGGACGGCGACGACGAGGAACACGGCGTCGAGGAGCGCCACCGGCACGAGGGCGGTACGGTGCGCCGGAGCGGGCGCCAGCACCACCGCGGCGCCCAGCGCGATCTCGACGACGGGGAAGGCGGCCGCGAACCAGCCGCGGCGCCGGAGGAGGAGGGGGACCCCGAGCGCCTCGAGGCTCGCCCGGAACCGCTCCGCGCGGCCGAGCTTCAGGGCACCGCTGACGACGAGCACCGCGCCCGCGCACCACGCGGCGATCGCGAGAACCGCCTCCAGCATCCGTCGCCCTCCTCGCTCGGCATCGACCCGCGCGACGCTACCGGCGCGGACCGGCCTCCCGCGGCCGAGGCGGGGAACGGGGCGGAGACGGCGCGATCCGGCGCGTTCCGCCCTCCGGACGAGCCGCTGCCGGCGCATCCGGCGCCCCGATCCCTCCAGGCGGGGCGCCCCCGGGCTCCCTCCCGGTCCCGGACGGCCGCTCCGCCGTACACTGCGAGAGGATCGGAGGGGTCATGCGGGGACGGCGAGCGCGCGACGAGCGGCACGGCACGGCGACGACCCCGCCTGCGGACGCCGCTCCCCCGGCAGCGGTCCCGGCTCCGGCCCTCGCGGACTCGCCGGACGACGCCTCGGGCGACGTCTCGACCGGGATGCGGATCGCCGCCGCCTGGTCGTGGCGCTTCCTCGCCGTCGCCGGGCTCCTCTACCTTCTCGTGCGCCTCGTCTCGCTGCTGCCCGTGATCGTCGTGCCGGTGCTGATCGCGCTGCTGCTCACCGCGCTCCTCACCCCGCTGCGGAACCGGCTCGAGCGCCTGCGGCTCCCCCGCCCGCTCGCGGTCCTGGTCTCGATCGTCCTGATGCTCCTCCTGCTGACCGGCCTCGTCGGGCTGGTGGTCGTGCAGTCCCGCTCCGGCTTCAGCGGAGTGGGGCAGCGCGCTCTCGACGCGGTCGACGGCGTCGAGGCGTGGCTGCGGAGCCCGCCGCTGTCGTTCTCGGACGTCCAGCTCTCGGACTGGGCGCAGCGCGCGGTCGACTGGGCCGACGCGCAGGCGTCGACGATCGCATCCGGGGCCCTCGCTGTCGGCTCCCAGCTGGCCGAGGTCTTCGCCGGGACCCTCCTCACCCTGTTCTCGCTGATCTTCCTGCTCCTCGACGGCCGCCGGATCTGGCACTGGTTCCTCCGCCTCCTCCCCCGCCGCGCTCCATCGCCGGGCGGGCGCGGCGGGGGAGGAGGCGGAGGAACCAGTGCCAGATCCGGCGGCCGTCGAGGAGCAG